>NZ_JAMYUA010000008.1:0-213593 GCF_040322715.1 Mesorhizobium sp. M0106
AGAAACGTACCGTCGAGGACACTTGGCGCCACATCGGCCACCTCGTTGAAACGATCGAGGCAACCGAATGCAACAACTACTTCGCAAACGCCGGCTACGCTTCCATCAAAACGTGAAAGGCTCTAGTGGTCGCGGCGACAATCAACCCGCCCAAGACGGCGACATTGATGGTGAAGCCGGTACGAAGCGCTTCGCGTTCATCGCCGCTGTAGCGCCAGAAGTTGAGCGCCATGAACGACGCCGCAATGGTGAATACGGCCAAGGTCGCGGCGGGAAAGGGTCCACCAAGGCCCGCTGCTAGGCAAAAGCCGCCTGCGATCTCCAGCACCGATCCGGCCGCGAGAAGAGGCCTGGGAGCAGGAAAGCCCCGCTCGGCCAGGGACGCTGTAACTGCCCGGAACCTGAGGAAATGCTCGGCGCCCGCCCAGATAAAGACGCCGCCGAGCAAAACCAATCCAAGGTGGTGGAGGAACGCGATCATTCCTTGCTGCCGTCCTCGGTGTAAACCGCTAGCTCGTAACCATCCGGATCCGCGAAATGAAAGCGCCGGCCGCCGGGGAACCCATAAATCGGCCTGACGATCGTGCCTCCCGCTTCCTCGACCCGCTTGACCGTTGCCGGCAAATCATCGGCATAGAGAATGACGAACGGGCCTCCTCCGGACCTCGCTGGCCCAGCGGCGAAGCCACCTGACAAGCGCCCGTCGTTGAACTCGCAATATTGCGGGCCGTAGTCAGTGAAGGTCCAGCCGAAGGCCTTTCCGTAGAAGTCGCGTGACCGCTGAATGTCTTTCACGTTGAATTCGACGTAGTCGATCCGTTGATCGTTGTTGTTGCTCATGATGCATACCTCTCGTGTGATGTACGACGGCGAAAGATAAGCACGCATCTCGCCTGCCGGATTGAACAAAACGGCCATCGACCTATGGCTTCACACGGCGCTGCCGAGGCGATGCATCTGACATGATTGTTCACCTGCCCTCTTCCTTCCTGCCGGAAGAAACAACCGATTCTTGCAACCGTTCTCGATTGGCAGACGTTGTCGGTCGTGCAGATTGTTGTCTCGAGCGACGGCGGGCGCAGCCACTGCGTCGTAGGTTCACCGCCGGTAATCCGAAGAGGAGCGAGATGAGCGATCCCGTCCCAGCGCAGGCAACGGGTTCATTTCAGCAACGTCCAGCGTCGGCGCGGCTTCACGGGAGCTTTGCTTCGGTGTGGGCGCATCGAATGGACCCGGCGGGCGCACCGCCAATCGTCGTCATGCCCGATGCAACGATCGACCTGCAATGGATCGGAGGCAGCTTCCGAATTGCCGGCCCCGACAAGGAGCCGCAGACCGAGGTCCTGGAGGCAGACGAGATCGTGATCGGCTTGCGCTTTCATCCTGCCACGGCGGCGGCATGGCTCGGCGTGCCACAAATCGAGCTTGTCGGCCAGAGGCTGTTGCTCGACGATTTATGGGGAGCGCGAGCCCGGCGCCTCGCCAGCCGCGTGCGCGCTGGCGACAATTTCGAAGATCTGGCCTGTTCGCTCGAACAGGTCGTCGCCGAGGAGGCGGCCTCCCGCGCGCCAGACGCTCCCATGCAGGCGGCATATCGATTGATCGAGCGCGGGCCGCCACCCGACGCGCCGCTCGTCCCTTGGTTGATGCGCGCACTCGAGATGAGCGAAAGGACGTTGCGCCGGCGCTTCGACGAGAGCTTCGGCTATGGCCCCAAAACGCTTGACCGTATCCTCCGCTACCAGCGCTTTCTGCGGCTTTGGAGCCAATCGAACAGCGCTACGGCCATCCTGGCAGCCGAGGCGGGCTATTCCGACCAGGCGCATCTTGTCCGCGAGAGCCGACGCCTGACAGGAAGCACCCCGCGACAGATTCATCACCTGCTGCAGAACGGATGAAACGACGTCGCGCTCTTCATTGGCCGTTTTGTTCAAGTCTTCACTATCGCCCGACTTTATCCTGGTATCTCCGACAACCAGAGGAGACTGCCATGAAACCGCGCATTTCGGTTTTTACCATCGCTGTCGCCGACCTTGAGAGTTCTCTCGCGTTCTACCGCGATGGTCTCGGCTTGCCGACGGAAGGGATCATCGGCCGCGAGTTCGAGCATGGCGCCGTCGCGTTCTTCACGCTGTCCGGCGGGTTGAAGCTCGCGATCTGGGCGCAGGACGACCTCGCCTACGACACCGGCCTGCCCAAGGCGCCGATCAGCTCGACCTCGTTCACAGTCGGACACAATGTTGTGCGCCGCGAAGAAGTCGATCAAGTGATGGATGAGGCCGCCCGCGCCGGAGCCGAGATCATCAAGCCTGCCCGGGACACATTCTTTGGCGGGTACGCCGGATATTTCCGCGACCCGAACGGACACCTGTGGGAGGTCGTCTGGAATCCCGCCAACATACCGAGTGAGAATCCTCTTTAAGGGCGGCGCGGGCCTGTAGTATCGGGCCGTTCTAGTCATTCCCGGTCCTGGCAAATTCTGTCGGGATCGGGGCGGGCGGCCTGCTTTCCCTGGCAAACGAAGCCAGTTCGACGGCAGTCCACCAGCACAATCTTAGGGGGCTGATTATGTAGCTCTATCCAGATTCGCCTCGCCTGCATGGCGCATCATGCGGCGGAAGCTCATTGAGATATGCGCCCGCCTTATGTGCCCGATGGACTCCCAGTCGCCGATTTCGGCGGCGGCAAGGACCTCTTCCATTTCGCGGCGGAATGCGGTGAATTCCTCGACGAGGCCCAATTGCGGCATCAGCTTCAGGACGACGCGCGCGACCTGAAAATACAGGCGCTCGCTGATCTCGCGCAGTGGCTGGTTGCCGGTCATCGCCGTGAGCTCGTAGAAAAAATCCATGTTGAGGCGCAGGAAAGCGCGCTGGTCGGGATTGAGTATGTCGGAGTCGCAGCGCGCGATGAGCGCCCGTATCCGGTCAAGATCGTCCGCCGTGCGCGGAATCGGCGAAAGCTTGCCGACGAGGAGCGCCAGCTCGAGGCGCAGATGATAGACCTGCTGCAATTCCTCGATGTCGACGTCGGTGACGATCGTGCCGACGCCGTGGACGGATTGAACCAGACCCTCGGATTCAAGGCGCGCCAGCACGCGCCGGACCGGCGTGCGGCTGATCTCGAATTCCTGGGCAAGTTCTTCCTCGGAAAGGTGGCTTCCCGGCGCATAATCGAGCAGGCAGATGCGGTCGCGCAATATCCGGTAGATGCGCTCGAACCGCTCCCGCGCGGAGAGCGGGCGCGGCGGCGCGGCGGTCACCGTCGTGGGCGGCTTGGCCTCTGTCTCGATCGTCACCCAGCCTCCAGGACAGCGTGCAGGAATTGCCGTGTCCGCTCGTTCTTGGGAGCACCAAACAGTTCGCTTGGCGGCCCCTGCTCGCAGATCTTGCCTTGATAGAAGAAACAAACGCGGTCGGAAAACTCCTTGGCGAAGCCCATCTGATGGGTGACCATCAGCATGGTGAGATCATGCTCGCGCCCGATCTGCCTTATCACCTGTAGCACTTCGCCGACAAGCTCCGGGTCGAGCGCCGACGTTACCTCGTCGAACAGCATGATCTTGGGCCGCATTGCCAGCGCCCTGGCGATGGCGACGCGCTGCTGTTGGCCACCAGAAAGCTGTGACGGATAGTGGTCCTTCTTCTGGGCCAGACCGACCAGCTCCAGCAGCTCGGCCGCTCGTGCCTCGGCGTCCGCCCGCTTCATTCCGAGCACCGTTATCGGCGCCTCGATGCAGTTCTGCATCGCCGTCATATGCGGAAACAGGTTGAACGACTGGAACACCATGCCGATCTTGGCGCGGATCTTGCGGATGTGGGCGAGATCGGCGGGAACAAGCTTGCCGTTCCTCTCCATATGGGTCAGCGGCTCGCCTTCGACCCAGATGACGCCGTCATTGATCGTCTCCAGCGTCATCAGCATGCGCAGCACCGTCGTCTTGCCCGAACCCGACGGACCGATGACCGAGACTTTTTCGCCGCGCGCTATTTCGAGATTGAGCCCGTCGAGAACGGTTAACGTGCCGTAGCGTTTCGATACATTGTCGAAGCGGACCATCGGTTGTTCCGTCATCGGGTGGTCCTCCGGTTGAGCAGCCCTTCGAGGGAGCGGATGAGCGCCGCCGAAACCAGGCTCATGGCAAGGAAAAACAGGCCGACCAGCGTGATCGGCTCGGTGTAGCGGAACGTTTCGGAGCCGATGATCTTGGCGGTCTGCATCAGTTCCATCACGGCGATTGCGGAAAGCAACGGCGTTTCCTTGAACAAGGCCACCAGATAATTGCCGAGCGCCGGAACGATCGGCGGGATCGCCTGCGGAATGATGATGTCGCGGAACGTCGTCCAGGACGAGAGATTGAGCGCGATCGAAGCTTCCCACTGGCCGCGATGGATGTTGTCGAAACCGGCGCGATAGACCTCGGAGCAATAGGCGGCGTAGTGGATGCCGATGGCCAGCACCCCGGCGGTGAAAGCGTCGAGCACGACACCGAATTTCGGAAAGACGAAATAGAGAAAGAATATCTGGATGAGCAGCGGGGTCGAGCGGATCAGCTCGACCAGCACCGAAATCGTCCAGCTGGTCCATGGCACGGCGATGCGGACGACCGCCAGCACCAGGCCGAGCGAGGCGGCAAGCACAAAGCCGATCAGCGTCGCTTCGATGGAAACGATGGCGGCGCGGGCGAGCACCGGCAGGATTTCCAGGGCAAATGCCCAATCCCAGATCATGCCGCCTTCCCCCGCGCCAGTCCGAGCGAAGCTCGCCTTTCGAGAAGCCGCATGCCGATGGTCACAACCAGCGACATTGCCAGGTACATCAAAAGGACGAGGGTGAAGATCGGAATGGTCTTGAACGTGTTCTGGTTCATTTGCTGCGCCTTGAAGGCGAGGTCCGAGAGCGTGATCAGCGAGACAAGCGCTGTCGATTTCAGAAGCTCGATGAACAGATTGCCCCAGGGCGGGATCATGGCAACAAAGGCCTGCGGCAGAATGATCCGGCGCAGCATCTGCGGGCGGCTCATGTTCAATGCCGTGCACGCTTCCCACTGGCCGCGGGCGACGGACTGGATCGCGCCGCGCACGCACTCCGATCCGTAGGCGCCGACATTCAGGCCGAGCGCGAGCACCGCCACAACGAATGCGTTGATCGTGACGCCGAATTGCGGGAGCACGAAAAACAGCCAGAACAATTGCACCAGTGCCGACGTTCCGCGGAAGATCTCGACGTAAACCGTGGCCAGCCATCTGAGCGGCGTCGGGCCATACATCCTTGCAAGTGCTGCAAGCACGCCCATGACAATTGCCAGCAGGCTGCCGAGGACGGCGATCTCGATTGTCAGGACCGCGCCTTGCAGCAGCCCCGGCATAAACACTTGATATGATTCCTGTGTTGCCAAGGCACCGATCACGACAAGCGCGATGATCAGCATGGCAACGAGCGTACGGATACCCATGCGATTCCCCCAAGGAAAAAGGGCGGCGCTTTCGCGCCGCCAGCAGTTGGGAACCTATTTGCCCGCGCAGAGCTCTGCGGTGGTCTTGTTGGGGAGATAGTCCTTGCCGAAGCCGAGTGGCTCGACCAGCGCGATATGCTCCGGCGAACCGAGGAACTTCTTCAGTTCGGCGTTGAACGCCTCCTGCAGGTCGGTGTCTTCCTTGCGGAAGCCGAAGCCGCCATGGCCTTTCACCGACTTGCCGGCAACCTCGCCGAAGGGCTTGGTCGATTCGACACCGTCGGCTTTCTTGGCCATGTCGGCGATCGAAAGAGCGGTCAGCGCGGCAGCGTCGGCGCGGCCCGACTGGACGGCGGCGACCAGGCTGGACTGGTCAGGCAAGGAGACGATCTGCCCATCGGCAACGCCCGCTTCCTTGGCGAAGCCGCCTTCAACGGCGCCGGCCATCACGGCAAGCTTGAGATCCGGATTGTCCTTGATGCTGGAAAAATCCTTGATGCCTTTCGGATTGCCTTTTGCCACCAGCATCGCCTCGCCGATGCCGTAGGACGGCTCGGAGTAGTTGATCTCGGCGCAGCGCTTCGGAGTGATGAACATGCCGGCGGCGATGATGTCGAAGCGGCCGGCCTTGAGACCCGGAATGAGCGAGCCGAATTCGGTCAAAACACCGTCGACCTGCGGTATGCCCATCTTGGCGAGCACCGCCTTAGCGACTTCAGGGGCCTCGCCGGTCAGCTTGCCGTCTGGCGTGGCGTAACCGAACGGCGCCTCGTTGGCGAAACCGACGCGGATGTAGCCGTCCTTCTTGGCCCGTTCGAGGGTGGTTTCCGCGTGAGCGGACAACGACGTCAATGACGTCGCGGCGAGCGCGATGCAGGCAGCCGCCTTCACGACCATACGGCGCGATATCGATGATTTGAGCATGCTTTTCTCCCATTGGACAACTGTGGACGGTTCCCAGGGCGCGGCCTTCTTCGAGGTCGACGCCTGCTTGATCAGACGTATACAACTGCCCTAGACATTTCGCAAGCAGAGATATAGAAACCATGAAAATTCGGCGATAATTCGCAGTTAGCCGGCAAATTGACGTCGAGTTGTGCACAATTTGGCCTAGTTGCCACTTACAAAAGGCAAACGGCGTACCTGGAAGGCAGGATTTCGGTGGCGACCGCGAACGGCTTCGGGACATTCACGCAAGCGGAGTATGGGCAGCGCCTCGCCGGCGTGAAGACACGCATGCAAAAAGCCGGCTTCGATCTCATCGTTTGTCAGGATCCCGCCAACATGTGCTGGCTGACCGGCTATGATGGATGGTCGTTCTACGTTCCGCAGTGCGTGCTCGTCCATCTGGAGGAAGACCGGCCGATCTGGTTCGGCAGGGCACAGGATGCCAAGAGCGCACGCCTGACCACCGGCCTGCCGGAGACAAACATCGTGCCGTTCTCGGAACGGCTGGTGCAGCAGCCCGTCGAACACCCCTATGACGAACTCGCCCGACTGATCCGGTCGCGCGGCTGGGGAAAAGCCCGCATCGGCGTCGAGATGGACGCGCATTATTACACTGCGCGCTGCCACGCCCACCTTGTCGAGGGGCTGCCCGACGCGCACTTCGCCAACAACCACGATCTCGTCAACTGGGCGCGGCTGGTCAAATCCGAAGCCGAGCTGGTGCTGATCCGCGAGGCGGGTGCGATCTGCACGCATGCCATGAACCGTGCCATCGAGAAAATGCGGCCCGGTGTGCCTCAGAACCATGTCATTGCGGAAATCTATCACGCGCAGATCATGGGCGTGCCCGGAGCGGGCGGCGACTATGCCGCGATCTGTCCGCTGATGCCCGTTGGCGAGGGCACCAGCACGCCGCATCTGACGTGGTCCGACGCGCCGCTGCCGGACAGCGGCCTCGCCATTCTGGAGATCGCCGGCGTGCGGCGCCGCTATCATGCGGCGCTGACCCGGACGGTACATTTCGGCAAGCCGCCACAAGCCATCCTCGACATGGCCAAGGCGATCGTCGAGGGCGTCGACGCTGGCCTCGAGAAGGCGCGCCCCGGCAACACCGCCGAACAGGTGGAAGCCGCCTGGCAGGCAGTGTTGAGGAAGAACGGGCTGAAGAAGGAAAGCCGCGTCGGCTATCCGGTCGGGCTCGCCTATCCGCCCGATTGGGGTGAACGCACCGCAAGCCTTCGTCCCGGCGACACCACCGAGATGCAGCCCGGGATGTGCTTCCATTTCATGGCCGGCGTCTGGCTCGACGATTTCGGCATCGCCATCTCGGAATCGTTCGTCGTCACGGATCGCGGCGGCGAACGCCTCTGCGACGTGGCGCGCGAACTCGTCGTCATCGACTGACATGGCGGCCGGGAAACCGGCTGCCGAAAAGACCATGCCCGCCAGCAAGCCGGCAACAAGCACGAGGACGCCCGATGGACCGCAATCCGTTTTCCGAAGCCGAAATTGCCGGCCGCCTTGCCAAGGTCCGTGCTGCACTGGCCGAGCGCGACCTCGACGCGGCGGTCTTCGCCTCGCCGGAGAACGTCTTCTATCTCACCGGGCTCGATCATTGGGGGTATTTTGCCCCTCACCTGCTGATCGTCCCGCTCCAGGGACAACCTGTCCTGGTCACCCGCTCGATGGAAATGGTGACGATCGAGAAGCAGGTAAAGGCAGCGGAATTCCGTGGTCACTCCGACAGCGAAACGGCGGCCGACCTTGCCGCGCGGGTGCTTGCGGAGCTCGGCCTGTCGGGCAAGCGGATCGGCCTCGAATACTGGACGGCTGGCCTCAGCCATGGGCTTGCCGTTGCGCTCCAGACGCAGGCGGACGCCAAATGGAGCGATGTCTCCGGTCTGGTCGACAAGATGCGGCGGGTGAAGAGCGCCGAGGAACAGGCGCTGATGCGTCGAGCCGCCAAGGTGACGGACGCCGCCGCCGGTGCCGCGATCGCCGCGATCTCGGATGGCGCTTCCGAACAGGAGGTCGCCGCCCAATGTGTTGCGGCAATGATCCGCGCCGGCGGTCATGCGCCGGGCTTCGGACCGTTCATCCGCCCGGCCGCGCGCTTGGGTGAAGAGCACACGACCTGGGGCGACGGGATCTACCGCAAGGGCGAGCCGGTCTTTGTCGAACTGTCCGGGTGCATCTCGCGCTACCACGCCCCGCTCGGCCGGCTCGTTCGCATCGGCCACATCAGCGACGAAGACGCCGCAATGGCGGAATTGACCGCCAAGGCGTTCAACGCGGTCATCGAGGCGTTGCGGCCGGGCGCCAAGGCGCGCGATGTCTACGCCGCCTGGCAGGCTGTCGCCGACGAGGCCGGTCTTTCCCACTATCGCCGCCATCACTGCGGTTATCTTGTCGGCGCCGGCCAGCCGCCGTCATGGACCGGCGGCAATTCGGTGACCGGCTTGAGGCACGATTCCGACCTCGAGATCGAGACCGGGATGAGCTTCCACATCCTGTCATGGCTGATGGGCACCGGTCGCGGCGATGACTTCGTCTCCAACACGGTGCTTTTGACCGATGCGGGCGCTGAAGTGCTCACCCGCACCCCGGCCGGCCCGATCGTTCGATAGGCCCGCACGCATGGCGCGCTACTCGGCACTCTCGATTTTCCGCAACGCGCTGTCCGGCCAGAAGAATTGGCAGCGCGCCTGGCGTGCGGCGGAGCCAAAACCGTCCTATGATGTGATCGTCATCGGCGGCGGTGGACACGGCCTCGCTACCGCCTTCTACCTTGCCGAGAACCACGGCATCCGCAACGTCGCGGTGCTCGAAAAGGGCTATGTCGGCGGCGGCAATGTCGGCCGCAACACTACCGTCATCCGCTCCAACTACCTGCTCGATGGCAACACCCAGTTCTACGAATTCTCGATGAAGCTTTGGGAGGGCATGTCGCGGGCGCTGAATTTCAACGTCATGTTCTCGCAGCGCGGCCAGCTCGTCACGGCGCATTCGGCCGATCAGCTCGACGGCTTCAGCCACCGCGCCAATGTCATGCGGCTGAACGGCATCGATGCCGATATCCTCGACCGGGAAGACGTGCGCCGGCTGGTGCCTTATCTCGACTTTTCCGACACCGCCCGCTTCCCGATCCATGGCGCTATCTTCCAGGGCCGGGCGGGCACGGCGCGCCACGATGCCGTCGCTTGGGGGTATGCGCGCGCTGCCGACGGCCATGGCGTCGACATCATCCAGAACTGCGAAGTGACAGGCTTTGTCCGCGACGGCGACAGTATCGTCGGCGTCGAAACGACGAAAGGCCGCATCGGCGCCGGCAAGGTCGGCCTCGCGGTCGCTGGCCACACGTCCGTGCTCGGCGCCAAGGCCGGCCTTGAACTGCCGATCGAAAGCCATGTGCTGCAAGCTTTCGTCACCGAGCCGCTGAAGCCGTTGGTAGATCACGTCGTCGCTTACGGTGCCGACCATTTCTACGTCAGCCAGTCCGACAAGGGCGGACTGGTCTTCGGCGGCAATCTCGACGGCTACAATTCATACGCCCAGCGCGGCAATCTCGGCGTCGTGCGCGAGGTGGCGGAGGCGGCGATTGCATTGATGCCGTGCATTTCGCGCGTCCGGCTGCTGCGCCACTGGGGCGGCGTCATGGACATGACTCCCGATGCCAGCCCGATCATCTGCCCGACGCCGATCGACGGCCTCTATCTCAACGGCGGCTGGTGCTATGGCGGCTTCAAGGCGACGCCGGCGTCCGGCTGGTGCTTCGCCCACACGATCGCCACCGGCAAGCCGCATCCCTTGATCGCGGCCTACGAGCTCGATCGTTTCCGCACCGGCCACACGCTCGATGAGGCCGGTGTCGGCCCTTCCGCCTGGCTGCAATAGGAGGCGGGACAAAATGCTGCGCATCGAATGCCCCTGCTGCGGCCCGCGCGACCATGACGAGTTCCGCTATGGCGGCGATGCCTCGGTCACGCGTCCGGCCCATGACGATCCCGATCCGGAGGCCTGGTACCGCTACGTCTATATCAGGACAAACCCGGCCGGCCCGCACCGTGAATTCTGGCAGCACGTGACCGGTTGCCGGCAATGGCTGGTGGTCGAACGCGACACCCGCAACCATGCCGTCGCATCCGTCGACTTCGCCAGAAAATTGCGGGCCAGGAAATCAACTCTAAGGAAATCCCCGGCATGAGTTCGAACCGCAAACGGCTGTCGTTAGGTAGCCGCATCGACCGCGAGCAGCCGGTCGAGTTTACCTTCGACGCCCGCAAGCTGGCTGGATATCGCGGTGACACGCTTGCCTCTGCGCTGCTCGCCAATGGCGTCACGCTGGTCGGTCGCAGCTTCAAATATCATCGCCCGCGCGGCATTTTTTCCGCCGGGCCCGAAGAGCCGAATGCGCTGGTTACGCTCGGGAGCGCCGGCAGGCGCGAGCCGAACCTGCCGGCGACGACACTGGAACTCGCCGACGGCATGGTCGTGGAGAGTCAAAACCGCTGGCCATCGCTTGCCTTCGACGTACAAAGCGTCAATGGGCTGTTGGCGCCGTTTCTGTCCGCCGGCTTCTACTACAAGACCTTCATGGGCCCGACGCGCCGCGCCTGGATGTTCTACGAACATTTCATCCGCAAGGCGGCCGGCCTGGGTAGAGCCGGCACCGGCCCGGATCCCGACCGCTATGAGGTTCGTCATGCCTTTGCCGATGTCGCCATTGTCGGCGGCGGCCCGGCGGGATTGTCGGCGGCGCGGGCAGCGGCCGCGGCCGGGGCGCGGGTTGCGCTGATCGAGCAGGATTTCCTGCTTGGCGGCCAGCTTTTGGCGGAACCGTCCGACAGCGCAGCCGCCGCATGGCTGAGGCAGGCCGAGGCCGAGTTGGAGGACTTCGAAACCGTCGCGCTGATGAAGCGGACGACCGCTTTCGGCAGCTATGACGGCAATGTCCTTGGACTGGTCGAACAGCGCGATCCAACCGATCCGCAGCCGAATGGCGAGACACGCCAAACGGTCACCATGCTGCGCACCCGTTCGATCGTTTTCGCCACCGGCGCCATCGAGCGGCCGATGGTGTTCTCGAACAATGACCGGCCCGGCGTCATGCTTGCCTCGGCCGCCCGGACCTACCTCAACCGTTTCGCCGTCCTGCCGGGCAAGAAAATCATCGTCGCCACCACCAATGACGGCGCCTGGCGCGCCGCCTTCGACCTTGCCGATGCCGGCGCGGAGGTAACGGTTGCCGATGTTCGCGCAGCGCCGCCCACAGCACTTGCCGCGGAAGCCGCACGGCTCGGCGTGGTGGTGCGGGCCGCAACGCGCATCGTCGACCTGCACGACGGCCATGCCGTCAGGCGCGTAACGCTCAATGGGCCGGAGGGCCAGTCCTCGGCCGCCTGTGACCTGGTCTGCATCTCCGGCGGCTGGTCGCCAACCGTGCATCTCACCTCACACCTCGGTGTCAGACCTGTGTATCGCGACGACATTGACGGTTTCGTGCCGGGCGTCTTTTCAGCCAGCCAGTTCGGCGCCGGCGCAATGATGGGAGCCTATGCGACCGCCGCCGCCGTCGAGGACGGCCATCGCGCCGGCATCAAAGCGGCAGCCTCCTGCGGCAAGTCGGCGCCGGTGCCCGCTCTGTCGAAACTCGATCTCGGCGAGACCGCTACGACGCTACTTCCCCAAGCCCCTTCGGTCGGACGTGGAAAAGCCTTCGTCGATTTCCAGATGGACGTGACGACCGGGGATATCGAGCTCGCCCATCGTGAGGGCTATGAATCGGTCGAGCACCTGAAGCGCTACACCACGCTCGGCATGGGCACCGATCAGGGCAAGACCAGCAATTTTCCCGCACTTGCCGCCATGGCAGCGCTGCGCAACGCAACGATTCCCGAGACCGGCACCACGACCTTCCGCCCGCCCTATACGCCGGTAGCGATCGGCGCGCTTGCCGGACGCGCCGTCGGCCATCATTTCAAGCCGATCCGCCGCACGCCGATGCACGACGGGCACATGGCGAACGGCGCCGAGATGCTCGAGGTCGGGCTCTGGATGCGGCCCTATTTCTACCGGCAGTCGGGCCGCGACGTGAACGAGGCCTATGTTGCCGAAATGCGTACCGTGCGTCAGGCCGCGGGGCTGATGGACATCTCCACGCTCGGCAAGATCGATGTCCAGGGCCCGGATGCGGCAATCTTCCTCGACCGCGTCTATGCCAACGGCTTTACCAAACTGGCGATAGGCCGCGCCCGCTACGGCGTCATGCTGCGCGACGACGGCATCGTCTTCGACGACGGCACCACGACGCGGCTAGCGGAAAACCGGTTCTTCATGACCACTTCGACCGCCAAGGCCGCCGATGTGCTGTCGCGTCTCGAATTCCTGCTCGACACGGCCTGGCCGGATTTGCGCGTGGCCGTTACCTCGGTCAGCGACGAGTGGGCGGCGATGTCGGTTGCCGGGCCTAACAGCCGCGCTATCCTGAATGCAGCGTTTCCCGCTCTCGACGTTTCCGAGGAGGCGCTTTCGCATATGGGACTACTCGAAAGCGAATGGGAGGGCCGTGCGCTCCGCATCCTGCGTCTCAGTTATTCCGGCGAGCGCGCTTACGAAGTCTATGTCGGCGCCACTGCCGGTGAACAGCTCTGGAGCCGCTTGCTCGAAGCCGGCAGACCCTTCGACCTGAAGCCTTACGGTGTCGAGGCGCTTGGCGCGCTGCGGGTCGAAAAGGGCCATGTCGCCGGACCGGAGATCGATGGGCGCACGACGCTCGACGATCTCGGCCTCGGCCGCATGGCCGGCAAGCGCAGCGGCTTCGTCGGCGACGTCCTGCGACGGCGCCCTGCCCTCCGGGCGCCCAACCGGCAGCGTCTGGTCGGGCTGGAATGCATCGAAGAGGGAAAACGCCTGCGCGGCGGTGCCATCCTGTTCCTGCCGGATGAGAAACCCCATGGCCATGGGCGCGGTCGTGTCACCTCCGTCACTTTCAGCCCCGAACGCGGCCATTATGTCGGGTTGGCCCTGCTTGCCGGTGATGTCGCGGCAGAAGGAAGCGAGGTCGTGGCGGTCTATCCGATGAAGGCCGAAACGGTTCGCGCCCGCGTTGTCTCGCCGGTATTCATCGATCCGCAGGGAGAACGGCTGCATGGCTAGCTTGACCGCTTCTCGGGATTTCAGCCTGTCCGTGGCGGATTGTCCGCTTATCCAGATCGAGGGCTGGGACGCGACACTGAGACAATTCGAAAAGAGCGTCTCGGCGTCGCTCAACACGAAACTTCCCGCTTCGGTCGGAGAGACGGTTCGCCACAAGGGCCTTTTAACCATCCGCGTTGCACCTCGCCGCCTTTGGCTGGCTCTCGACGAAGGCACAGAAGCGCCAGCCCTTGTCGTCGACCCCGATCTCGGCTGTTCCGTGCCCCTCGGGGAAGGTCGTGTTCGTTTGAAAATGGCCGGCCCTGGTATCGCAAGGCTTCTGTCCGGCTGCATTGCCGTCGACTGGCACGCGCCGACCGCCGCTCCGGGCCGCGCCGTGCAAACATCCTTCCATCACGTGCCCGTGCTCTTCCTGCGCACCGGCGAGACCGCGTGCGAACTCATCGTGCCGCGAAGTTTTGCCCGCAGCCTCTCGGATTGGATTGCCGGCGGCTAGCCAATACCGGTTCCTCGGGCAAGGGCTGGCTTTAGCGGCGATTCAAGCCGCCATCACGAAGCCATCTACTCTCTTGCCGGCCAGTCCTGCAGAAGCGTAATCCCAAACTTCGGCGCGGCTGCTTTGAGCCGCTCGATATCGGCAGGCGTCGGCGACCCGACCACCTCTCCCTTGCTGCGTTCATGGCCACCTTCGGCGAGAAACTGCTCGAACACACTTGGCGTGTCTATCAGGATATAACGAACGACCTGATTGCCGGGATTCATAAGCTGGTGCGGGATGCCCCGCTTCAAAAACATGCTCTCGCCGGGCGAGAGCGTTCGGACCACACCGTCTACAATTGCGGTCAAGTGCCCTTCGATGACGTAGACCGTCTCGTCGTCATTCGCATGAACATGGATTGGCGTTTTCGTGTGCCCGTCGCTTCTGTTTTCGAAGAGACTCAACAAGCCTCCCGTCTGTTCGCCGGAGACCAGTCGCTTCATGACGATGCCTGCGAGCACGAATTCTTTTGGTTCAACATCCGTCATTGATCCAATCCTGCCAGGCATATTTGGTGGGCCGTCAAGCAGACGAGCTGCGCAGCGACATCCGGCAAACGTCGAACTGGCTCACGGGTTCCCGGTCGCCGGAGTTCCCTCTTCCCAAGCTCCGTTTGGACGAAAAGCCGGCTTCGTTCTCACCGGACATGCTGGCCGACATTCGCCAATTCGAGGGCGCCGCAGAGGTCCGCCTAACTGACGGCAAAGCTGCAACGGGCTGCCAGGCTCTCGCCGGGCCCAAGCACCGACAGTCCATTCCATTTGTCGATCGAACCACGATTGTGAGCATCGACAGGATGACTGACCGGTTCAAAACAGAAGAAGTCGCTCTCGTCCGATGGCGAATGGACCAGGTAGAAGTTCAAGGACGATGAAGCTTCAATCCGCAGGCTGCAACTGTGCTCCGGCCACGATATGGTAGCGACGGCGTCCCAACCGGCAAACAGATTGTTTATCCATCCGTTCGGCAATACGGCCGGGGCGCCGAAATCCCAATCGGGACGAGTTTTGATATCGACAAACCGTTCAGGGAGATGGCTGGGCAGTTCGAGACAAACCTGCGAGGCCGGCGCATGAAGCGTGGTCCGTGCCGTTCTTGGGAACCACGGATGGATGCCAAGCCCAAACGGGAGCCTGACCGGCGCCTGATTGACGATGCGAAGCTTCAGGTCGAGCCCCTGCCCGGCCAGGGCGTAGCTCACCTCGGCGCGATATCGGTATGGGCCGGGCCCGTTGCTGATGAGCGACAGCTTTGCGTTGTCCTGCGTTACGCTGTCGACGTCCCACTCGCTCGAAAATCCATTGCCGTGAATGGGAAATGGCTCGCCTGCAACATTGGCAGGCAGTTCGTGGAATTTGGAGTCGAATGTGAACCCGCCGCCCGAGATGCGATTTGACCATGGCAAAAGCAGGTTGCAGGCAAGGTCGAACGGTTTGCTGCTCCCGCCGTTTGGCCAAGGCCTGAAGAGTGGCACGCGCCCATAATCGAACCTCGCAAGACCTGCCCCAAGCGACGGGACGATTTCAGCAGACAGGTCTCCGCTTCTGATCTTGATCGTCCCGACCATCAGCTTCAGACGGTATCGGCCTTGGCAGCGGCGATCGGCTGTTGATGGCGGCCTTTGCGAGCGACTGCAAGAAGGTCGTTCGACGCGATCCCGATGAGCGCCTTCATCTGATCGTGTGCATCGTCGGCCCTCCGCATCCTGATTGCCTCCAGCACGTCGCCATGCGCGCTCAGCGTCTGCTGGTAATTAGCGGTGGCCGATGTGGTCAAGCGGAAGGAGAAGCTGAGGGCGGCCGCAAGCATATTGCCGAGATTGGCGAATACCGGGTTGCGGCTGGCACGCAGGATGGCCGTATGAAACCTGACGTCGGCATCGAGACACGCAGCGAGATCGTCCTGCGGAGCAATGCGCATGGCTTCATAGGCCGCTTCGATGACTGCGAGATCGCCTGACGTCGCCATCTTGGCCGCAAGTTGGGCGGCAGCGGGTTCAATGACCAGCCGCGCCTCGATCAGTCCGCGGACGAAATCGAGATCGGGCTCGATATCGCGCATCCATTCCAGAACCTGTGCATCCAGCCTGTTCCATTCGCTCGACACGCGCACACGCGTCCCGGCCCGCTTGCGCGCCTCGATCAATCCTTTCGCCGAAAGCGTCAGAAGAGCATCGCGAAGCGCGGTGCGGCTCGCCCCGTAGATGACGCAAAGCTCGGCTTCCGTCGGCAGGACGGAGTGCTGGGCGTAGGAGCCGGCGAGGATGCGCTGTCCGAGATCGCGTGCGATGCGATCCTTGAGCGATGACGTGGTGCCATCTGCGGCAGGAATGTCCTGCTTGCCTTGGCCAGTCGAAGCGATCGCCGCGTCCATCGTCATGTCCTGTTCAAGTGGTACTCGGCAATTACCACAGCAAGTATCAGCAGCGAGCCCTTGGCAAGCAACTGATAGAAGGTTGGCACGGACGTCAGTATCATTCCGTTGTTGAGGACGCCAATGATGGCGACGCCCAGCAGTGCGCCGACGATCGTGCCCTTGCCGCCCTGCAAGGCGCAGCCACCAAGAACGGCCGCTGTGATGGCCTCGAGTTCCAGGCCTTGGGATCCGGATACGGGCTGCCCGGAGCCGGTACGGGCAGCCAACAGAATCCCGGCCAATCCGGCCGCCACTCCACTCATGATGTAGATGCCGACGCGGTAGCGGTTGATGTCGATGCCGGAGAAGCGTGCGACAACGGGATTGCCGCCCAGGGCATAGATGTTGCGGCCAACGATCGAGCGGGCAAGGAAGAGATGGAACACGATCGCGGTCAGCAAGAGAATCCAGATCAGCAGAGGCAGGCCGAGGATTCGTCCGATCCCGATGAAGCGGAAAGTCTCGCTGAAAATCGCGATCGATTGCCCGTCGGACATGATGAACGCGATGCCGCGGAAGATCGCCATCGTACCGAGAGTCGCGATGACAGCGTTGACCCGCCCATAGGTGATGATGATGCCGTTCACGAGGCCGGCAAGACCGCCCAGGACCAGGCCGGCAAGAATGCCCGCGGCGGGTGATCCGGTGGCCTGGATGGCCATTGCCGTCGATACTGTGGTCAGACCGACAATTGCGCCGACGGCAATATCGAGCCCTCCGGCGACAATAACCACGGTCTGGCTCATCGCCAGAACGCCCAGGATGGTAATGCCTAGACCGATGTTCAGCAGGTTTCGGCTGGAGAAGAACACGTCGCCTCTCAGGGTGCCGAAAATGAGCACGAGGATGGCGAGAGCAACCAGAAGGCTTATGTTGTGGATGCCGACGCGCTCTGCGATGCGCAAGGAAGCGCGCCTGTTGTCGGTTTGTGTTGTTGCTGTCCTGAGCTCAAGGCTGTTCACTGAATTTGTCCTCCAAGCGATGCTGCAGATTGAGGCATGGCATGTCTGAGGATCGTGGCCTCGTCGATGTCAGGGCGGGAAAGTTCGGCCGTGATCCGGCCTCCAGCCATAACAAGCACCCTGTCGGCCAGCCCGATCAGTTCCGGCATTTCCGAGGAAATCAGGATTATGCCGATGCCGCTGGCGGCGAGTTCGTCGATCAGGCGATAGATTTCCGCCTTGGCGCCGATGTCTATGCCGCGGGTCGGCTCGTCGAGGATGAGAAGCATCGGCTGCCGCGCAAGCCAGCGCGCGAGAACGACCTTCTGTTGGTTGCCACCCGATAATTTCGAAACCTGTTCGTCGAGGTTGGGCGCCTTGATCGACATCTTTGCTGCAAGCGGTGAGACGATCTCCAGTGCCTTGCGCCGGTTAAAGAAGCCGAAGGTCGACGTTCTGTCGGGCACGCAAAGCGAGGCGTTATCAAGAATGCTTCGGAACAACAGCAGCGCCTCGTGCTTGCGGTCTTCCGGGGCAAAGCCGATGCCCGCCACGATCGCTGCATGCGGACTGTTGGGGCCAACGGGCACACCATTCATCGTTATGGTTCCGTCGAGGCGCCGATCATAGCCGACAATCGCCTTTGCCAGTTCGGATCGACCCGCACCCATAAGGCCGGCAATGCCGAGCACCTCGCCGCGGCGGACCTTGAGGCTCACATCGGTGACGTGGTCGGTGATCAGGCCCGTCACCTCCAGCAACGGTTGCCCCGATTGCCACGTCTCGCGCGTAAACAGATCGGCTATGTCGCGGCCGACCATGAGCTTGGCTATGGTCTGCTCGCTGGCACCGGCAGCGGGGGAATCATCGACCAGCCGGCCGTCCCGCAAGACAACAATGCGATCCGCAAGGTCGATGACCTCGTTCAGCCTGTGAGAGATGTAGACGATCGAAGTGCCCTCGCCGCGCAGCCGGCGAATTACTGAAAAAAGACGGCGCGCTTCGTCGTCGGTCAGTGACGAGGTCGGCTCATCGAATGCGATCAGCCGGCCGCCGGCACGTATGGCGCGCATGATTTCGATCATCTGGCGCTGTGCCGGACCGAGTGTGCTGCAGAGTTGACGCGGCAGCATATCCTGCTGCATGCCGAAGGTCGCAAGCACCTTATCGGTCTGGTCCTCGAGCCTGTGCCAGTCGAGCAGGACGCCTGCCAGCCGCGGCAGTTCGCCGACGAAAATGTTCTCGGCCACGGTCAGGTTCGGAACGATCTCCGGCTCCTGATGGATGACGCGTATTCCGGCTCTGTGGCTGTCGCGCGGTTCGCTGAAAACGATCGGCGTGGAGCCATGCAGCACGGTGCCGGTGTCCGGTGCGAACACGCCCTCGAGAATTCGCATCATTGTCGACTTGCCGGCGCCATTCTCGCCAACCAGGGCAAGCACCTCTCCTGGCCGAAAGGCAATCGAGACATTGTCGAGCGCCTGCACGACGCCGAAGCGCTTCGATATCCTGTCGAGCAAGAAGAAATCCGATTGCATCAAAAGCTCACTCCCGAGGACCGATCCGTGTGCCCGTCGACGAACTGCCGGCCCAAAGAGCGTCATGCGCACTGCGGCGCATGACGCATTATCTGGTTCAGTGGCAGAGCTTGGCTTTGTAGTCCGACGCAAAATTGTCGGCGGTGATGTATTCCGGGTCAGTGAAGGATTGAACAGGAAGCTTGGTTCCGTCCTTGATGGAGGCCAAGAGAATCTTCACCGCCAGCGCGCCATGATTTTCCGAATTGAGCCACATCGTACCACGGAACGCCGAGGGCTTTCCGGATCCGAAGGCATCGCAGGCGCGGCTCCCGTCGATGCCGATCCCCATGCCCTGGTCTGCGGAATAGCCAGCATTCTCCAGTGCTCGCGCCCCACCCAGCACGCCGTCATCGTTGCATGAATAGAATATCCAGTTCGTGACGCTGGGATTGGCCGTCAGTGTGGTGGTCATCACGTCGATGGCGTTGACCATCGTGTTGTCGTAGGGGACGCGAACGATGTTGCCCGGCTTGAAATCGGGCACCGCCTTCAGGAACGCTTCTTCCGCGCCCTTGTTGCGCTGCATGCAGGTATCGGCCTTGCGGTCCTCGATCGAGGCGATGCGCACCTCTTTGCCCGCCCAGCCTTCAGCCTTGTAGAGCTTGGCAAGCTCTTCGCCCACCCGCGCACCGATGTTGTAAGCATTCATGCCGACATAGGGGACCTGGGTGCCATCCTGGTAGTAGATATCGTCGTCCACCGCCACCAAGGGAATTTTTGCGGCCTTTGCTTTCTCCGCGATGACCGGTCCCAGCGCCTTGTCGGGGACAACGATGGCGATGCCTTTCACGCCATCGCCGACCATCGTATCGAAGGTCGTGATCGTCAAATTGGCGTCGAACTGAACATCCTGCGACACGAACGCGGCCCCTGCCGCCTCAGCCGCTTTCTTGGCGCCGCCGACTTCGGCGACGAACCATGGGTGGTCTCCCATCTTGTTGATGTAGCCGATCTTGATGTCGTCTGCGCTTGCTGCGCCACTCATCAGTCCGGCAGCCAGTATCGCAAATGTCGCCAAAGCCTTTGTTGTGGTTTTCATGAAGATCCTCCCTGAGCTCAATGGTGGTTGCTAGTCGTGGTAGAGAACCGAGCGCCCACCATCGATGGTGATCGTCTCGGCATTTATGAACGGCGCTTCGTCCGAAGCGAGGAAAACCGCCGTCATTGCAACCTCGTCCGGCCGGCCAATTCGCTTGGGCGGATGGAGGTCGTAGGCTCGCCGCTTCTCCTCGGCGCGGTTCGGGAATGTGTTCCAGTAGGCTTCCGCGATCGGCGTCTCGATGTAGCCGGGGGCGATCGCGTTCACCCGGATACCGCGTGCGGCATATTCGATGGCCAGCGAACGGGTCAGGCCCAAAAGTGCATGCTTGGCGACCGGATACGGGAACGTATGGGGAATGATCTGGAAGGCGTGACAACTCGCTATGTTGACGATGGACCCCGAGCCCTTCGCCAGCATCGTCGGCAAAACCGCCTTGGCGCAGAACCACGCGGCCTGGAGGTCGAGCTTGAGGCAGCGCTCCCATTCCTCATCCGGCATCAGCAATGGTTCGTAGAAGACATTGGCACCGGCATTGTTGACCAGAATGTCGACGCTGCCATGGGCCGTGATCGTGCGGGCGACCATGTACGCGACCGCGGATGCGTCGGTGACGTCCGTCTCGATGAACAGGGCGTCCGCGCCCTGGGCACGCAATTCGTCGGCGACCGCTTTGCCGCTTGCCGCAATCAGTTCGGCAATGACGGTCTTTGCACCATGCATCGCAAAAGCCCGGGCGGTGGCGGCACCTATGCCCTGGCCGGCGCCCGTGATGATTGCGATCTTTCCTTGCAGCCGGCCTGCCATTGCATTCACCAGTCGACCACGGTGCCGTCCGGCATGACGGCATTGCGGGCATGCAGCACTTCCTGCTTGAAGGGGTGGCGCGCGATGACGTCCTCATTGACGGTGACGCCAAGGCCCGGCAGTTCGGGCAGGTCCCAGCGGCCTGGTTTACGCCGAATTGGCCAGGTAACGACGTCGTCGTACCAGGCGACGGCACCGGACATCTCCTCCTGAATGACGACGTTTGGCGTCGATATGCCGAAGTGAAGAGCAGCGACGCCAGCGATCGGACCGAGCGGGTTGTGCGGCGCAAGGCCGATGCCTGCCGTTTCCGCCATAGCCGCGATCTTTTTTGTCTCGAGCAGACCGCCCGTGTGGCAAATATCAGGCTGGGCAATGTTGAAGGCGCGGGCTGCGATCGAGTGCGTAAATTCGCGGCGCCCGATCAGCCGTTCGCCGGACGCGATCGGCACGGCCGATCGCGCCGCAATATGCGCCAATCCGGTAACATCTTCGGGTGGAACGGGCTCTTCCGCGAACATGATGCGGGCCGGCTCGATTGCTCTGAGGTAATCCATCGCCGCGTTAACGGATGCCGGGCGTCCATGGAAATCGACCATGATGTCGATATCCGGACCTATGGCCTCGCGAAGTGAGCCAACCATGTTGGCGACAGAATCAACGGCTTTCGCAGGCGATAGGTAGTGGGTGTAGGGAATGCAGACGACCTTGACAGCGTCGTAGCCTGCCTGCGTCACGATGCGTCCGCGTTCCACGATCGCGTCCGCGGATCCGGTCTCATAGACCGCCTTCATGTCTCCGAGGCCGAGATGCGTATAGGTGCGCAGATAGTCGCGAACCTGTCCGCCCAGAAGGCGCCAGACGGGGACGCCCAATGACTTGCCCAGGATGTCCCAGAGCGCGATCTCGATGCCGCTGACGGCAGACATTCCCTCGACGCCAAGACGCCAAAATCCGTGGCGCGTAAGTATCTGGTAGCACTGCTCCACGTTGCGCGGATCCTGCCCGATGAGCAGGGCCTCAAGGTCCTGAAGCGCCCCAACGACGGCTCGGGTCTTCCATTCCAGCGTTGCCTCACCCCAGCCAAACAGCCCGGGCTCGTCGGTTTCGACCCGGACGAAGACCCAGTTGCGCATTTCCGCATTGCAGACGCGCGCCTTGATGGCCGTGATTTTCATTGGTCCTCCCAGACCTGCCGCCTTTTTTCGAGGGCGATATGTATGATTTATTATGGATAATATGGACGAGTCAAGCGCAACGTCGATGTGGACCAAGGCCGTCAAGGAACTGGTCCTCAGGAGGATCCGAGCAATTGTCGAACAATCCTTGTCCGCCGATGGAAGGGCTGTCAGCCTCCGATCCGCGAACATCGCGGAAAAGGCGCGGCTAAATCACCGCGCAGACTGTTTTCGTCTCGAGATAGTTCTCCAGGCCCGGTGCGCCGTTCTCATAGCCCCAACCGGATTGCTTGTGGCCGCCCTTCGGCAATTCCGGCGAGAAGTAGGAATGGCAATTGATCCAGACGGTGCCCGACCGGATACGTGCGGCAAGGCGATGCGCAGTGGAAAGGTCGCGGGTCCAGACGCTTGCGGCGAGGCCGTAGGGCGAGTCGTTCGCATGGCTTAACGCCTCCGCGACATCGTCGAACGGTGTCACGGCAACGACCGGGCCGAAGATTTCCTCGCGCATCATGCGCATGTCCGGGCGAACGCCGGTAACCACGGTCGGCTCGAAGAAGTTGTCGAAGCGCCGGCCGCCGGCGATGATCTCGGCGCCGCTGGAAGCACCATCGCCGACGTAGAAGGCGACGCGCGCAGCCTGGGTTCCGTTGACCAGCGGACCAAGGTCGGCATCCGGGTCAAGCCCGTGTCCGAGACGCAGCTTTCGCGCCTCTTCCGCCAGCCCCTCCACCAGACGGTCGTAGATCGAGCGATGCGCATAGACACGCGAGCCGGCGACGCAGACCTGGCCGGCATTGGCGAAGATCCCCCGAGCCACTCCGGGGATTGCGAGCCCCATGTCCACATCGGGCATGATGATGGCCGGCGACTTGCCACCCAGCTCGAGCGTCAGCTTCTTCAGATTGCCGCGCGCTGCGGAGACGATCATCTTTCCGACTTCCGTCGAGCCGGTGAAGGCGACCTTATCGACATCGGGATCTGCAGCCAATGCTGCGCCCACGGTTTCACCGAGACCGGTCACGATATTGACGACGCCGTCCGGCAAGCCGGCTTCGATCATCAGTTCGCCGAGCCTGAGCGCGGTGAGCGACGTTTCCTCAGCTGGCTTGAGCACGATCGTACAGCCGGCGGCAAGCGCCGGGGCGAGCTTCATCGAGGCCATGAGCAGCGGCGAATTCCATGGCGTTATGGCTGCCACGACACCGATCGGCTCTCGCACCGTGTAGGCGAAAATCTTGCTGCGCGCCGGTTGGTAGCTGATGGAGGTGGGGATGGTCGTGCCGAGGATTTTCGTGGCAAAACCGGCGAAATAGTGGAACTGCTCGGCCGAGGCGGGAATCTCGGCGAAGCGTGAGGTCTTCAGCGACTTTCCTTGGTCAAGCGTCTCGAGTTCTGCAAGCTCATCGGCATGGCGTTCAATCAGGTTGGCGATGCGCCATAGCAGCTTACCGCGTGCCGACGGTGTCATGTCGCGCCAGCTCTCGCCTTCGAAAGCAGCACGCGCCGCAGCAATGGCGCGGCCGGCGTCATCGGCTGTGCCTTGCGCCAGCAGTGCGAGCGTGTCGCCATTCGCAGGATCGGTCGCGGGCAAGGTTGCGCCATCGCTGGCGTCGCACCAGCCGCCGCCGATCAGGTGCCGCATTCTGGGTTTGGCCAGGAACGCCTTGACGCCTGCATGCCTGGCTGCACCGTTTCGAATGATGACCGTCATGTCCGTACCCCGCAAGCGAGCGCCTCGACCGCGGCGAGAGCACCGCGGATGATGGAATGATAGCCTGTGCAACGGCAGATATTGCCTTCGAGCGCAGTGCGGATCTGAGACTCGTCTGGAGCCGGATTCTCCAGCAGCAGAGCGGTCAGCGCAACAGTGATGCCGGGTGCGCAGTAGCCGCACTGGAAGGCGTTTTCGGCCGCCAGAGCCTGGCGCAGGACAATAGCTTCGGGAAGGTCGTCGAAACCCTCCGGCGTGATGATGGTGGCCCGGTCGAGTTGCCACGACATGAGCAGACAGCCATTGACCGCGCGATCGTCCATCAGCACGGAACAAGCGCCGCAGCGGCCGATGCCGCAAGCCGTCTTGGCGGCAGTCATGCCGAAATGATCGCGCAGCAAATCGATCAGGCGCAACTCGGCGGGCACGGCCAGCGCCTGGCGGCAGCCGTTGAGGTTAAAGGCGATCTCGATGTCGGCACTCACGCCGCACTCCTCCGCAAGGCGTCGAGCACCCATTCTGGATCGACCGGGATGCGCTCGGGCCAATCCCCTATGGCGTCCGCAATCGCGTTGACGATGGCTGGCGTCACGGCGCCAATGCCAAGCTCACCGGCTCCGCGCGGGCCGAACGGGTCGTCCTCGTCCAAATCCTCCAATGCGAAGGTCGCGAGGCTTTCCGGCGTATCGGCAATGCCTGGCAGCATATAGAAGTCGAGGTTGCCGGCAAGATACCGGCCATCCCGCATCGCCGCGTCCTCGGTGAGGGTGAAGCCCAGCCCCTGGACGCCGCCGCCTTCGATCTGGCCGAGATAGGCGGCGGGATCGAGCATCGGTCCGGCCGCGGTGTGCTGATGGAGGTCGAGCACACGTACCTGTCCGGTGATGCGGCTGACGGCAACGCGCGCCAGTGTCGCGCCGAAGGCGAAGATCAGGCGTGCATTGCCTTCCAGATAGTCCGATTTCGGAAACTCGAAGCTGACGGCAGCAGCTGGCAGCCGGTCGGGAGGCAACGCCTCGGCAAGCTCGGCGAAACTCATGAGCAGTGAGCCGCTGTTGGAATGTCGCTCGACGATACCGCCGGGTGCCAGCGCCAGCGTCCCGGCTTCGCGGCAAAGCAGCTGGCCCGCTGCGGCCAGCAGGTCACGCGCAAAAGCTGGTGCGGCGACTGCCGCGACCCGCCAGACCACGTGAGTGCCGCGCGAGGCGGTAGAGGAACCGGATTCGGGCGTCGCCGCCGTATCGCCGGTGACCGGCCGGACATCGTCGCGACCGCAGCCGAGCGCTCCGGCTACGGCGGCCTTGACCGAGGTGAGCAGGCCCTGTCCCAGCTCATCCAGGCCGTAGAGAGCTTCGATCATGCCATCCGCAGCCAAGCGCAACGCGCCTCCGGCCGGGTCCGGCGGCAGCGTGCCTAATCCGTTGCCTTGATAGTTCATCGCCATGCCGACGCCGATCGTCTCATAGCCGTCGCACGACGGACCACGCGGCTTGGCCCAGATCGGGTCAGCAGCGGCGGCTTGCAGCATCTCGGCCAAACGTTCGGACGGCGCGACCTGCTGGCCGAGATGGCCTCGCGTGCCAGGCTCGCGCAAATTGCGGCGCCGTATCTCGATAATGTCGATGCCGGCGGCTTCGGCCAGCCGGTCCAGCTGGCACTCTACCGCGAAGGCCATCTGGTTGGCACCGAAGCCACGAAACGCACCGCAGACGCCGTTATTGGTGTAGGCGAGCCTGCCCGAGCTGAGGACGTTTGGAACGACATATGGCCCGCAGGCGTGTTCGAGCGCCGTCTCAAGCACGCCCGGACCGAGCGACGCGTAGGCGCCGGCATCCGCGATCACGTCCACCTGCTGGGCGACCAGCCGGCCCTCGGCGTCGCTGGCGGTGCGCATGTGGATGCGCATGGCATTGCGCTTGGTGCCCGCGATGACGGATTCCGCTCGGTCGAGATGCAGCCGCACGGCGCGTCTGGTCTTCAGCGCCAGCAGCGCCAGGGCCGGCTGCACGGTCAGCTCATCCTTGCCGCCGAAAGCGCCGCCAGTCGGGCTGGTGACCACCCGTATCTGCTCTTGCGGCATACCGAGGATGCGCGAGAGCTGCATGCGGTCGCGGCGGCCATGCTGCCCACCGGCAAAGACGTTCAGGGTACCATCCGTACCGACGAAAGCGTAGCCGCCCTCCGTCTCCATAAAGCCGTGCATCTGGCTCGGCGTTTCGTAGACAGCCTCGACGATATGAGCTGCCTTGGCAAAAGCCGCGGAGGCATCGCCACGCGTGAACTCGAAGCTGCACTGCAGATTGCCGGAGGCGTGGACCGGCTCCGCTCCAGCAACGAGTGCCTGTTGGGGATCGCTCACAACTGGCAGCGGCTCGTATTCGACCCTGATAAGAGCAAGCGCCCGTTCGGCCGTCTTCGTGTCAACAGCGGCAACGGCAGCAACGGCGTCGCCGACATAGCGGACCTTGTCGAAGCACAGTGCAGGCTGATCCTGCACGACAATGCCGAAGGCATTGCTGCCGGCGATGTCGCGGTGCGTGACAACTGCCGCGACGCCGGGCAGCGCCTCGGCAGCGCTCGTATCGATGCAAACGATCCTTGCATGGGGAATGCCGGCGCGCCGAATACGCGCGACCAGCATGGCGGGCTCGCGATGGTCGGTCAGGTATTCGAGCCTGCCTGCGATTTTCGGCGCAACGTCCGGCCGCTGGTGCCAGCGTGCGCCGATCTCCGATCGGGACACGAGAATTTCGGCAGGTGGATTTCCGGACGGCACGGTCCGCCGGCGCGGCGAATGTGCTCCTTGGGACAACTTTCCGCCGAGCCCGAAGACCAGCGCATTCGCCACGACACTGCGCCGATAGCGGTCGGACCGCCATGCATCATCGATCGCCGGCGCCTCTTCGAGAATTTCGGCATGCAGCTCGGCCCAATCGATCTCTTGGAGGCGGCGGCCGACAAGCAGTGCTTCAGCGCGGCCAAGACGGGCTGCTTCGCCGCCGCCGCTGGCCGCGAGCCGCGCGATCGTGACAAGATCGTCCGCCGTTTCGATCAGTCCGGCAACACCAGCCACGCTTGGGGTGAAGGCGGCGCGCAGGCCGACTTTGCGATGGGTCCAGCGAGCGGCAGTTGGCTGCGGTGGAACGATGATCGTCTCAATGAGGGCCGCTGACGGTGCGTCGGCCAACCATTGCGCGAGCGGCACGACGGCGCGCCCAGCCGGTGAGACGATCTCCAGCTTCGCGTCGATCGCGAGCAGGGCCGGCAGAAGGCAACCCGTGCGCCCGGCGACGTTGCCGCCCAGCGTTGCGAGATTGCGGACGGCGGGTCCCGCCGTGGCGCGGACGGCGGCTGCGAGCAGAGGCAAATTCTCGCCTATCGCCCGGTCACGCTCCAAGGCACCCAGGGTCGTCAGTGCGCCGATGCGAAAGCCGTCATCGGCCGGTTGGATGCCCTTCAGGCAGGCGATTCGGCCGATGTCGATGAGGCGCCGCGGCTTTGGCAGGCCTTTCGCCCAGCCGAGCTGCAGCGCCGTGCCTCCGGCGACCAGTTGCGATGCGCCCTCGCCTGCCAACGACAGCGCCTCGGCAACGGAGGCCGGGCGAAGCACCTGGAGATCCGGTCCGGTCATGTGGCTACCGCGGTCGTGCCGAAACGAATGCCTTTTTCCTTCAGCCAGCGGCGGTAAGCGATGGAGGAACCGTCGGCGCGTGTCGGGATTTCCATCCGCGGCTCGAGCGGAAGGCGCAGCGGCCGCTGGTTCTCCACGATGATCCGATCTTGCAGAAAGATGACCTGTTCGAAGTTGAGCAACGCCGTCTGCGTCGAAGCGGAGTCGACGAGATACATGACCGGCTGGGCGCGGCAGAGATCTTCCTCGAGAGGCTGGATGAACAGCGCGATCACATCGAGCCGACCGCGCGCTCCGGGGCATACACGGTAAAGCATGACAATGAATGGGCTCGGCACACGATAGGTCAGATGCACAAACGCGCCGGAGCTTTCCGTGGCGGCGATGCGCGGCTGGAAGAACGTGCAGTTGGTCGCCCAGACCTCGTCCACGTCGCGACGTATCTCGCTCAGATAGGCCGGCACCTCCGTATGCGGCTCCGAGCCGAGAATGTCGGTATGCACGAAGGGGAAATGTGCCATGTCGAGGAAGTTCTCTACGACACGCAAACCCGAAGCCCGCATCGTCACCCAGCCGCAGGGCACGTAGCGCCGGTCGGGCTCCGACGCCTCGGCGATCTCGAAGATTTCCTTCCCCGGCTCGCCCAGCGTCGTCCAGACGCAGCCGTAGCGCTGCCGGACGGGCAGCGCGAGGCCGCGGCCGTCGTCGTCCAGGACCTCCCTAACGATGATTGCGCCCGTGATGTCACGGACCAGTTCGATGTCCTGGCCGAGCAGCCGTGTGCGGCTCGGCGCGCCACCCAGGTCGGCCACCGTCGCCACCGCATACCAATCGTCCAGTGCCGCCCTGTCCGTCGTCTTCATTACCGGGGCTCGCCTTATTGGGTCCACTGCAGGCTGCCGCCGGAATTCTCGGCGAGGAAGGCGGCGCGCCGGGCGAACAGGCCAGGCGCGACGCGATGGATTTCGGCAATGATCTCGCGCAGGTCGCCGGTGCGCAGCACGCCGTGCTCGACGAGGATCTCGCCATCGACCATCGTCAGGGACACGTCGCTGCCGCGCACGGCGTGGACGAGATTGTGGTGGAGATTGAAATAGGGTCCGTCGCGGAAGACCGGCGTCATGCGCGGCGTATCGGTGCGGACCGCGATGATGTCGGCACGCTTGCCGACCTCGATCGAGCCGATCTCATGATCGAGGCCGATCGCCTTGGCGCCGACGATGGTGGCCATGCGCAGCACTTGCCAGCTATCCATGGCAGCGGCGTCGAGGTCCTTCAGCTTGCCCAGCAGCGAAGTCACCTTCATCTCTTCGAACATGTCGAAATTGTTGTTCTCCTTCTCGCCGTCGGTGCCGATCCCGACAGGCACGCCGGCCTTCAGCATCTCGGCCACCAGCGCGATGCCGCTTGCCAGCTTCATGTTGGAAACAGGATTGTGGGCCACCGAAACGCGGCGCTTGGAAATAAGCTCGATCTCCTCCCGGTCGAGCCAGACGGCGTGGGCGATCATGGCGCGCGGCGTTTCGAAGAAGCCGAGGTCGTCGAGCGCGAACATCGGCCGTTTGCCGTAACGCCGCTCAAATTCCGCGATCTCGATCTCGGCCTCGCTGCAATGTGTGTGGAAGCCGGTCTCGTATTTCCTTGCGAGTTCGATCGCCCGGCGCTGGCCGGCTTCGTCGGCATAAAACAGATGCTCCAGCCCGACCCAGACGTTGATGCGGCCGCCCGCCTTGCGATGCCAGCCCTCGATCATCGCCTCGTTCATGTCGAGCGTGTCGAAATAGTTGTAGTCGGGATGCTCGCCGACGTAAGGCACGGCGACCAGGCGGTTGCCGATCGCCTCGGCCGCCCTGGCGCTGCCTTCCATGAACCGCCACATGTCGACGACGGTGGTCGTGCCGCCGAGCACGGATTCCGCGTAGCAGAGCCACGACGCCGCCTCGGCCTCGTGTGGCTGCAGCACGCGATGCATCGGATTGATATGGAGTGTCAGCCAGTCCCAGACCGGCAGGTGCTCCGCCGTGCCGCGCAGGAAACCGGAATGCGCATGCGCGTTGACCAGCCCGGGCAAAAGCACCGCATTGTCGAGCTTCTTCACGGCTACGGCCGGATGCGCGGCACGCAGTGCAGCGAGCGCACTGACCGCGGCGATACGGCCATCCTCGACCAGCACGGCGCCGTCAGGCAACACATGGTTATTTTCATCCATAGTGAGCAGCGTGTCGGCCGCAAGGATGAGGCTTCGTGTCATCGCCAGTGCTCCGTGTGCGTTCTGTCGTTCATGACATCCTCAAGCTGCCGCGAGCAGGAAATCGGCGGCGCGCTCGCCGATCATAGTGGCGGGCGCGTGGGTGTTGCAGGTCGGGATCGTCGGGATCACCGAAGCGTCGGCAACATGCAGCCCATCAAGGCCGTGCACGGCGAGGCGGCTGTCGACGACGGCCATCGCGTCCTCGCCCATCTTGGCTGTTCCGCAGGTGTGGAAGAACGTCGAGCACGCCTCGCGGATGAAGGCGATTGTCTCGGTGCGGGTCAGTCGGCGGTCGGGTGCGGCAAAGCTGCCGAAGAGACCGGCATTCGCCTTTGCAGCCGCCATCTCCATCACCAGCTCGACCGCAGTGACCATGGCGTCGAGATCTTCCGGTTCCGCCAGAAAGTTCGGTTGGATTTCGAGCGGCCCGCCGGGCTTGCCGTCGAGTAGCTTCAGCTGCCCGACACTCTTCGAGCGCATCAGGCCCGCACCGAAGGAAAAGACATCGCCGGATAGATCGTAGCGCGCGCGGATCGCAGGTTCGGCGCTGTTGCCCTGGACCGGAAAGGCGTGCAGGTCGGGCTGCGGCAGGTCCGGCCGCGACTTCCAGTTGACCATCGAGCCACCGCCATTGCCCACTATCGGTCCGATCGGGCGCTTCGCGCGGAAAACGCAGGCCTGCGCCAGCGGATGATCCTGAAGATTCCGGCCGACGCCCGGCAGGGCGCAAACGACCGCAATGCCAAGGCGCTTCAGGTCGAGCGGATCGCCGATGCCCGACAGCATCAGCAGGCGCGGCGTGTCGATGGCCCCGGCCGCTAGCACGATGCTCTCTTGCGCGCGCGTTTCGCAGATTTCGCCGCCGACGAGGTGCTTGACCGCGACGCATCGGCTGCCTTCGACCGTCAGGCCGATGGCCGCGGATCCGGTCAGCACCGTCAGCATCGGGTGATCCAGGATCGGCACGAGATAGCCCGTCGCCGAACTCCAGCGCTTGCCGTCGAAGATGTTGAAATTCGCGGCGGTCGCCCCCTCGTTGCTGGGGCCGTTCGGATCGTCGATCACCGGGATACCGATCTCGGCCGCGCCATCGATCAGCGCCTGCGCGACCGGGTGCAGTGCCGTCGGCCGCTCGATACGGAGCGGACCGCCCGCTCCGCGAAACTCGCTTGCACCGTCGCGCCAGTCCTCGCAGCGCCGGAAAAAGGGCAGCACGTCGGCGAAGCTCCAGCCCTTGGCGCCGCCAGCCTCCCAGGCATCGTAATCATGTGGGTGGCCGCGATACCACATCATCGCGTTGATGGCGCTTGAGCCGCCCAGCAGGCGGCCACGCGGGATGCCGATGGTACGGCCGTTCACGCGCGGTGTCGGAGCATAGTCGTAGCCCCAGTCATAGGTGCCGCGGCCAAGCGGCACCCATTGGCCGGGGTCGTCGGCCTCCACGATCCCAAGACTCGTCGGGCCTGCTTCGATCAGGAGGACGTCGGCACCGGCATCGACCAGCCGCCGCGTCACCGCACAGCCACCGGAACCCGAGCCGACCACGACGTAGTCGTAGCTGGGTTTCAGCGCGCGTCGAGGGACGACAGGTCCGAGGGTGCCCATGATCTCGTCAGTTGTGCTCGCTCGGGCCCATGATGACGATGCGTTCGCTCGCCTCGACGTGGCGGACGAAGATATACTTGTCCTCGCGGCCGTCGCTGTGTTTGCGCTTGATGTCCGGCTGAACCGTTCCCGAGACCTTGGCGACCACTATATAGGGTGCCTCCATCGCGAGCGCCCTTGCGCAATGCACGTCGAACTCCTCCACGGTGCGCGCCGTATGGGCGTTCTCGACGCCGGCGCCGCGCGCGATCGCGGCAAGGTCGACGCGGCCCAGCGCCGTATGCGTCGGCGGGCCGCCGATCGACTGGTAGCACTCATTGTCCCAGACCACGATGAAGAGGTTTTTCGGTTGTTCGTTTCCGAGCGTGGCCAGGATGCCCAGATTGAAGAGCAGGCCGCCATCCGTATCAAGCGAAACGACGCGGCGGTGCGGCAGGCCGGCGGCGAGCCCGAAGGCCTGCGGCGTGACGCAGCCGAGTTGCTGCTGGAACAGGCTCGCCTCGCGCATATGCGGCGCGGCGTTGTACCACTCGTCGACGCTGCCGCCGAGCGAAAGGATCACCAACTCATCCTTCAACCGCGCGGCAAGCGCCTTCATGCAGTCGAAGCGTTTCATCGCACCACCTCGCCGCCGAGCGCCACGGCCGAATGGTAGTAGGACGCATAGGACCAGGAATAGGCGTCGACGATGGCGCGCTCGATCTTCGCCTCCTCGGTGACGATCCGGTACGGAACGCGCAGTGCGTTCAGCACCGGCTCCATGGTGATGCCATGCGGGATTGCCCACCAGTTGTTCTCGCCAAGCTCGCCGCGATAGCTCATCAGCATCACGACCGGGATGCCGGCTCCGAGGCCCATGCGGGCCAACGGCTCGACCGAGGCGCGCAAGCCGGAATTTTCCATGACCAGCGCCGCGCGCTTGCCCGACAGGAAGACCCCGCCGCAGATCGCCGCGCCCTCACCCTCGTTGGTGACGCGGATCGTGCGGATATCCGGATCGGCATCAAGCGCCGGGTAGAGCTCCTTGAACAGCGAATCGGGCAGGTAGCAGACGATGCTCACTCCCGCCCGCTTAAGCCCCCGAATGACCGCGTCGACCGCACTCTGCTTCATGACATCCCCTTCGGCCGGGAAGTCTCGCAAAGCTCAGTTGTTCGAGATAGGGACAAATTACTCTCTTTATCGATGCGCAAAATGCAACAACTAACCATGCAACGCCTCGACCATGCGGGCCAGCAGCGCCGCGAATGCGGAGGCCGCATCCGACATTTCGCGTTCCAGTCGGGCGAGCAGCATCAGTCGGTGCGGGTTCATGCGAGAATCGCGCAACGGCACGAACACGATCGATCCGTCAGCCACTTCCGGTTCGATGCCGAGCTTGGTGCGAAGCACCACGCCGAGGTTGAGGCGCACCATCTCGGTCATCAGTCCGATCGAGTTGGTCCGCGACCGTCGCGTGATGTCGATCATGGAGCGCCCGATCGCATCGTCGATCGAAATGCCCAAAGCAAGGCTGTTGTCCGAGACGATGACCTGTTCGCCGGCAAGATCGAACAGCTTCACTTCCTTGCGGCCGGCAAGGCGACTGTCCGGATGAGCGACGACGCCCAGCGGCAGAGGCGTGCTCGCGATCTTGCGCACGTTGCGCGGCACGCGCACGTCGAAAGCAAGCGCCAGATCGCATTCGCCGTCGGCAACCGCATCGCAGGCGCGCTGCGACCCGGCGACATGCACATCGACCGATATCCGCGGATAGCGCTTCCAGAATTCCTTCAGTGCGTTCGGCACCAGCCCGCGCGCCGCGCTCTCCACGACTGCCACGGACAACGAGCCGCGGTTGAGGCCACTGAGATCGTTGATCTCGGACGAGGCGCGGGCCAACTCGGTGATGCTCTGACGCGCGTGGTAGAGCAGAAGCTCGCCTGCGCTGGTCAGTTTCAGTCGCTGGCGCACGCGTTCGAAGAGCGGTGTGCCCAGTTCGTCCTCCAGGCTCTTGATGACGCGGCTGATAGAGGATGGCGCCACGTTGAGCGCCTGCGCGGTCTGGCGCACCGAGCCCAGCCGCGCGACCATTTGGAAATAATGGATGCGCGGTGAGACCAGGCCAAGCCGGAAGGGATCCACTCAGGCGGCCTCGAAGGCCGGGACGATCTCCATTTCCGGCACCAGCACGAGACCTTTGTCGGTGATGCGGATTTCGGGGATGACCGAGAGCGGGATGAGGTTGAAGCCCATATAGGGGATGCAGCAGCCGGCCGCCTCCCATTCCCGCTTGAGGATCTTCACCTCATCCGCGACCTCGGTGACGCGCTTGTCGGACAAAAGGCCGGCGATCGGCAGTTCGACCATGGCGGTTACTTTGCCGTCGACGACGACACAGACGCCGCCTTGCGTTTCCTCGATCGCCCGCAGCGCCACCTGCATGTCGGCCTCGTTGACCCCGGCGATGATGATGTTGTGGCTGTCGTGGCCGACAGACGACGCGACGGCGCCGCGCTTCAGCGTGAAATTGCTGAGCAGCCCGTAGGCGACGTTGCCGTCCGACTTGCCATGGCGCTCGACCACAGTGACGAAGCACAGGCCGTGGCGGTCGAAATGGTTCTGCCAGTCATTGGCCGGATCGAGCGTGATCTTCTGGTGGCCGAGCGTGATCCCCGGCAATTCGGTGCGGATGGTATGCGCCACCACCTTGGCGGTTGGCAGGTCCGGCGTCAGCTTGATCTGCTTCGGCAGCTTCACTGTGTGGTAGGCCGCGTCCGGATAGCGGTAGCGGGTCGAGAGGGCTTGGTCGAGCAGCGGCGTGATCTTGCCGTCATCGACGACGAGTTCGCCGCCATACCACGTGCTGACGGGATCGAAGCCGTCGTCGAGCAGCACCAGGTCGGCACGGCGGCCGCCACCGAGGCCTCCGATTTCGCCTTCCATGCCGAAGCGCGTCGCGCCATGCAGTGAGCCCATAGACCAGGCCTGCTCCGGCGTCATGCCGGCCTTCATCGCCTCGCGCGTCACCCAGTCAAGGCCGAAGAGCATCAGGTCGTCAGCATCGCGGTCGTCGGTGCAGACCGCGATGCGCTTGTGCGAGGCTCCGAGTTCCGTGATCGTCTTGATCGCTGCGGGCAGGCTGTGCCACGGCGTCGTCGGCGGGCCGCCGCGCAGGAACAGCCAGATGCCGGCTTCGAGCATGTCGTCGGCGATCTCGCGGTCGATCGCCTCATGGGTATCGGTGACGCCGGAGGCCGCATAGGCCGACACGAATTCGCGTCCATAGACGTGTCCCGACACCGGGCGGCCGCGTTTCAGCGCCGCAGCGAGGATGGCATGGCTGCGTTCATCGCCCATAGCCACTGGCACGAAATCCATCTTCTCGCCAAGCGCCACGGCTTCCGGCCATTTGTCGAACAATGCGCCGATCTTCTCGGCTGTCAGGTCGCCACCGGCCGTTTCCAGCAACGGCGAAGTTGCCGGGACGGTGCTCGGAACCGTCAGGAAAATGGACAACGGCGCCAGGCGCGCGTCCTCCAGCATCGCCTCGATGCCAGCAACGTCCATGACGTTGCCGATCTCGTGGCTGTCGCAGAAGAGGGTCGTGGTGCCGTTGAGCAGCGCCGCCTCGGCATAGGCGCAGGCCGTCACCATCGAGGATTCGATGTGGATGTGCGGATCGACCAGGCCGGGGGCCACGATGCCGCCCCTGGCGTCATATATCCTGGCGCTGCCGCCCTTGTAGGTGCCGGCCGGTTTCACAGCGGCGATCCGTCCTCCCGACAGCCAGATCTCGCGGCCTGGAAGAATGCGCTCCGAATAGGTCGACAACGCGCGTGCGCCGGCAATGACCAGATCGGGATCGGCTCGCCCGGAAGCGACACCGGCCAGTCGCCGGGTCATGGACGAGAGCGGCTGGACGGAAAAGCGCGTGAGAGAGGTCATTCTGTTGCTAGCCTCGTTCTCGAATGTTGGCGTCAATGGTAATCGGGGATGCCCGGCATGGTCATGAAGCCGGGAAGCGCGCGGAAGCGACGCGCCCAGCGGCGCAGCGCCGGATACTCGTCATGGTCGACGCCGAAATCGCGGCTCAGCGCAAAAGCCGGAAAAAGCGCGATGTCGGCGATGGTCGGGCGGTCCGCAGCGAACCATTCTTTTTTCTCGAAACCCCGCGCGGTCATATGGTCGTCCATGGCGCGGAGTGCGTGCGCGGCACCGGCCCTCAGCGCAGCCTCGTCGCCGCCGGCGCCGAACATGGCATGGCGGCGTGCGGCGCCGGCAACGCCGAGATCGCCGGTCGCGAAGAAAAGCCACTGCATCACCTTGGCGAAATCCGCCCCATCCGCCGGCAGCCATGCACCCATTGAATCGTGGCTGCGCGCCAGATGGACGATAATGGCCTCGGCGCCGAACATCGTCACCTCGTCGTCGCGGAGAATGGGCAGGCTGCCCGCCGGGTTCATGGCTAGGAATGGCGGCGTCTTCTGCTCCGCCCCCGGAAATGCATCGACTGCAACGGTCTGCCATTCCAGGCCGAGCATGGAAAGCGCCAGCCGCACCTTATAGCAGTTTTCGTCCAGCTCGTAGTTGTAGAGCGTGATCCTCGCCATCATGCGGCCCACGTCGTCGAGGTCGCGCCGGTACGCCCGGTCTCGAGATGATGACGCAGCTCGCTCGTCCAAGCGAAGAAATGCTCCTGCCCCTTGCCGGCATACTTGGCTGCCGGCCCGTCAATCACGACGTGCAGGGCCGATCGTTTGTCGGTCAGTTCCTGCAGGCCAAGAAGCAGCGTGTGTTCGCCGACCGTCAGGCTGAACAGCATCCCGCTCAGCGCCTTCAGATCAGCGAGCCCGGATCCGCGGGAGAAGGGCCTGGGCGGCATGGCCCTCACGACATCGATCACCATTGCGGCGGGACTGTCGAGATACAGGCTGCGGACCGGCACCACCTCCTCTGGCAAGGCAGGCAGTTCGGGCAATGCTGCTGCCGGATCCAGTGCCGTCCAGACCATTCCAGCCGCCTCGGCCGTGCTGTAGACGGACACGGCAATGGACGCCGGCACCCTGAGATCGGGGTGGGCCGGAATGTATCGGCACTGGCCGGCCGCATCGTACTGCCAGCCGTGATAAAGACAGGCAATATGATCGCCGCGGACAAAACCGAAGCTCAGCTTCATGCCGCGATGCGGGCAGCGATCCTCCCAGACATGCGCTGCGCCGCTGTTGTCGCGCCACACCACCAGTTCGTTTCCGCCAAGGCGGATCCCGGCCGAACTGCCCGGCTCGATCGATCCCGACAGCGCCACTGGGTGCCATCCAGCCTGTATCGTCATCCTGCGTCTTCCTCTCTGGAATATCCCCGAATTTCGGCCCGTTCGCAGTCCATCACCAGACAGTCGATTGGTCCCAGGCTACATGCCATCTCGAAGGCATCGATGAGATCGGGCTGGCCCGAAACCTGGACGACAAAAAAATCGTCCGCGGCTTCGTGCACCAGCAGATCGAGATTGAGCCGAGCGGCACGCCTGTCGGCGAACTCGCTAAAGCTCGACGACACCAGTTGGCCGACGAAGCGCAGGCGCGTTGTTTGAGGCGGAGGCGCAAGGTTCTGCGCTTCCAGTAAGTGCTTCATGCCTATATTTCTCCCGGCCTGCACATTATTTAAGCAATTTTAGAATGTGTCTAGTTAGGCATCATTTTTTGGCTTGTGCAAGCCCCGTTTCCCTGACATCTGTTGCGTATCAGGTGATTGGACACTTGGAAAAAGCCGCGATTATCGAACAACTCGGCAGCCGTCCGTCGCCCAAGAAAACCAGGTGCGGCTTGGGATTGCCGGTCCGGGCGGGTGAGCGTCGATGTCGTTGTCAAGTTTCATTCAGCTTATACCCAAGGTCGAGTTGCACTTGCACCTCGAGGGTGCCGTCTCCACAGAGACATTCGCCGAGCTGGCGGCGCTGAACGCGGTGTCGCTGCCGGACGGCAGACCGACATCGGAGCTCTACAGCTACGGCAACCTGCTGGATTTCCTGAAGATTTACGATCTGGTTTGCGCCTCGATCAGGACTGCGGACGATTTCTCTCGCATCACCTTCGAGGCACTGGAGCGCTGCGCGAAGGCCAGTGCGCGCTACGTCGAACTGTTCTTCAGCCCGCATGCGCATCTGGCTCATGGCGTGGCCTATTCGACTATGCTCGAAGGCATCCTCGACGGCTTTCACCGCGCAAAGGAGCGCTATGGGCTTATAGCAAAGCTGATACCGGCCCATGCGAAGCCGCTCGGCGCGGCCGGTGGGGAGCGCTTCCTGGACATGGTTCTGGCCGAGCGCCCGGCAGAGGTGATCGGCATCGGCTTCGATTACGACGAACGCCCGAACCCACCGCCGATGTTTGCGCGCATCGTCGAGCGAGCGCGGGCGGCCGGGCTCAATGTCACCAACCATGCGGGCGAGGACGGCCCGGCGGGCTACGTCCGCGATACCGTCGACGTCCTCGGCCTGAGACGGATCGACCACGGCTACCACGTGGTCGACGACCCCGCGCTGATGGAACAGTGCAGGGAAACGGGTATCGTCTTCACCTGCTGTCCGAGCACGACGCTGGCCACCACTGTCTGGCGCGACCTTTCCGCGCCCGACCACGCGATCCGCCGCATGATCGAGGCCGGGCTTACCGTGACGATCCACTCCGACGATCCGCCCATGTTCGCCACGACGCTCGACCGCGAATACGCGCTGATCGCGGAGAATTTCGCGCTCGGGCCGCCGGCACTGAAGCGGATCGCGCTGGCTGGCCTGTCCGCCGCATGGCTCGACGACGACATCAAGCAGGCATGGCTGGCCGACTGGTCGGCAGAAATCGACCGCCTCATGGAAACCGAACTGTCTCTCCCGAACTGAACACAACACGGAACAAAGGACCGACGCATGATCGACCTGCGCAATCTCTCCCGCCGAGGCTTCCTCAACATGGGCGCCGCAGCCGGCGCCTCGCTGCTCCTGCCGAAATCCGGCCTTATCACGCCCGCCCATGCACAGACGCCGCTCGCCGCCGTCGCCGAGGAAAACGCTGTCATCGCCTTCGGCCACACCGGTCCGGTGACCGATGAAGGCTGGACCTGGAGCCACGACCAGGGCATGAAGGCCGTGCAGGAAGCGTTCCCGAAGCTGAAGACGCTGTTCGTCGAAAGCATCCCCTATTCGGCCGACGCGACCCGCACCTTCCGCCAGTTCGTCTCGGAAGGTGCCAACATGGTGTTTGCCACCTCCAACTATGGCGACTTCCTCTACGACGTGGCCAAGCGTTCGCCGGACGTCGCCTTCTATGAATGCGATGGCCGCAACCCGCTCGAAAATCTCTCGACCTATTACCTCGCCCATTGGTACCCGACCTACGTCACCGGTGTCGCCGCGGGCCTGATGAGCAAGAGCGGCAAGCTCGGCTACGTCGCCTCCTTCCCTGTTCCGTCGGTCTTTTCCGGCACCAACGCCTTCCTGATGGGCGCCCGTTCGGTCAATCCCAACGCCACGGTGCAGACCATCGTCATCAACTCGTGGTTCGATCCGCAGGCTGCCACCCAGGCCGGCACCGCACTCATCGATAACGGCGCCGACCTTCTGTTCGGCATCATGGACGAAGCAGGCTATCTGCAGGTGGCCGAGCAGCGCGGCGCGAAGGCCGTCATGTGGAATACCGACATCCGCCGCTACGGGCCGAAGGCCTACGTCTCCTCGATCGCCATCGACTTCAAGAAATTCTATGTCGACCAGGTGCGCCTGCGCCTCGAAGGCAAGTGGACGCCCTCGCAGACCATCCTGCCGATGGGCGGCGGTATCGACCGCGATGCCTGGGGCGAGACGGTGCCCACCGAGGTCGCAAAGCAGGCCGATGCCGTGCGCGACAAGATTCTCGGCGGCTGGAGCCCGTTCGAGGGCGAGATCAAGGACACCAAGGGCAACGTCAAGGTGGCTGCCGGCCATCGCATGACCGAAGAGGAACTCTACAACTGGGATTGGTCGATCGAAGGCGTCAGCGGCCTCCAAGCGTGATCCCGAAAGATTGCAGAGTTTTCGGATAGACTATGCGGCAGAAGGCAAAGAGCTGAGCGGGATGAATGATTTTGTTCCAGTTCATCATGCTTCGAGCGAGCACCGCTACGGCGGCATGGAGGTGCCGTCCACCTCCCCGGGGCGTTACGAGCCTGGCTCCGGCGCGCCGCCGCTCGTGCTGCTCAAGGGCATCAGCAAATATTTCCCCGGCGTCGTTGCCAACCAGGATGTCGACCTGGACGTGATGCCGGGGGAGATCCACGCCTTGCTTGGCGAGAATGGCGCCGGCAAATCGACCTTGATGAACATCCTCACCGGCATCTATCAGCCGGATGCCGGTGAGATCGTCGTCGACGGCTATGCCAAACGTTTCGCATCTCCAGTCGATGCGATCTCCGCCGGTATTGGCATGGTCCACCAGCATTTCAAGCTGGTGACCGCCTTCACGGTTGCCGAGAATATTCATCTCGGCTGGTCCGAAACGCCCAAGCGTATTGGCTCGTCGGTGCTCGAGGCGCGGACTGCCGCACTGGCCGAGAAGCTGAACCTCGCGGTACGGCCATCCGCGCGCGTCGCCGATCTTTCGACCGGCGAGCAGCAGCGCGTGGAAATCCTACGCGTGCTCGCGCGCAACGCTCGCGTTCTGATCCTCGACGAGCCGACTGCAGTGCTTACTCCGGCGGAAGCGCGCGAGCTCTTCAAGGCGCTCAAGCAGTTCGTGTCCCGGGGCAATGCGGTGGTCTTCATCAGCCACAAGCTCGACGAGGTCCTGGAGATATCCGACCGCATCACCGTGCTGCGCGGCGGCCGCAAGGTGGCCACCGAAAAGACTGCGGACTGCGGCGAGAAGATGCTGGCGCGCCTGATGGTTGGCCGTGAGATCGTGCTTAGCAATCTGCGTGCCAGGCAGCCAGGCGCGGCCGGCATCTCCGCCGAGCCGGTGCTCAGCCTCAAATCCGTCGTCGCGCGTGACGACGTGGGCGGCATCCTTCTCGACCAGGTTTCGCTCGACATCCATGCCGGCGAGATTCTCGGCATCGCCGGTGTGGCCGGCAACGGCCAGAAGGAGCTGACCCAGGTCGTCACCGGCTTACGGCCGATCCACTCCGGCCAGATACTGCTCGGCGGAAAGGACGTCACGACCGCCGGCGCGGTCGATTACGCGAAGTTCGGCGTCGGCCACATTCCCGAAGACCGGCTGCACAGCGGCCTGGCGCCGGCGCTTTCAATCACCGATAACGCCATAATCCGCGAATATGCGTCGCCGCCTGTTTCAAAGGGCTTTGCGTTCCGACCGCGCCTTGCGGCAGCTCTCGCGCGCACGATCGCCGAAGCGGCATCCGTTGCTGTGCCCGATTTCGGCATGCCCATGCGCAACCTTTCCGGCGGCAACCAGCAGCGCCTCGTCGCACGCCGCGAGATGCGCATCGCAAGCAAGGTTCTGATCGCCGCCTATCCGAGCCGCGGCCTCGATGTCGGAGCGATCAACACGATGATGCACTACCTCATCGAATTGCGCGATGCCGGCGTCGGTGTGCTCTTCATTTCCGAGGAGCTGGAAGAGCTGTTCAACCTGTCGGATCGCATCGCCGTGATGTTCCATGGCAGGATCATGGGCGCGGTGGAGACTGCCTCCACCGACATCGAGGAAATCGGCCTGATGATGGGCGGGCAGATGCGGTCCAGTGCTGGCGCCCAGGCCGCTGCCGGGAAGCACTGACCTTGGCGATCAAGCTCCAGCGCGTTCCATCCGCGCAGCCCTCCGTTGCCTTTGCGGCACGTGCCCTGGCGATCGTGCTGGCGCTGGGGGTCGCCGGCCTGGTTCTGGCCGCTCGCGGCAATGCTCCCGTCGAACTCGCCTGGGAGGTGCTCAGCTCGACTTTTGGCTCGAGCTTCGGGCTGGAAGACGTCGGACTTCTGGTCACTCCCCTGATCCTGACCGGCCTGTCGGTCTGGGTAGCGCTGAGAATCGGCGCCTGGAACATCGGCGCGGAGGGCCAATTCTATGCCGGCGCCTTCAGCGCCACGGCGGTCGCGCTGTTCATTCCCGGCCCGACCTGGCTGATCCTGCCTGTTATGTTCACCGCTGGCGCGCTCGGCGGGCTGCTCTGGATACTGGTGCCGACGCTGGCGCGCGCCTACGCCGATGTCAGCGAACTCATCACCACCCTGCTTCTGAATTTCGTGGCGACGCTGATGGTTTATTACGTCGCCACCGGCCCATGGCTCGACCCGAGCGGCCATGCGCTCGCGACCACCGCACGTCTGCCGCATGATGTGCCTGAATTCTGGGGTATCGTACACTACGGTTTCCCGCTGGCGATCCTGCTCACCTTTGTCATCGCAGGACTGCTCAACTACACGCGCTGGGGCTACGAGGTAAGGATCGCTGGGTCGAATCCAAGCGCGGCGCTTTATGCGGGCATGCCGTTCCGCCGCCGCCTGATCGTCGTCCTGCTGATGTCGGGAGCGATCGCCGGCATCGCCGGTATGCTGGAAGTAGCTGGCACGGTGCATCGCCTGCAGGGCGGCATCTCCAACAATTTCGGCTATCTCGGCATCATGGTCGCGGTGCTGGCGCGCGGTTCCTCACTTGGCGTGCTCGCAGGCGCGGCTTTGATGGGCGTCATCCTGAATTCGGGCATCATCCTGCAAACGCAAGGCATCACCGTATCGGCCGTGCTCGCCATCACCGGACTGACCCTGTTCTTCACGGCGATCGGCAACGAACTCGCTCACTACCGCATCACGCGGACCGAACCGGTCGCGAGCTGAGGAAACACCCATGGACATGATCGCTGGACTGATACAGACCTCCATTCTCGCCGGCGGCGTGCTGGCGCTGGCGGCGCTGGGCGAGACGCTCTCCGAGCGCGCCGGCGTCGTCAATCTCGGGGTCGAAGGGCTTATGGCGCTCGGTGCAATCACTGGCATCGCGGTCGTCGTCGCCACGCCGCACCCTATGCTCGGCTTCGTCCTTGCGCTTGCCGTCGGTTTCCTCGTTGGCTGCGTCTTCGCTCTTGGCACCGTCGTCGTTAAAGCGAACCAGGTGTTGTGCGGCCTGGCGCTGACGCTGATGGGCACCGGCATGGCCGCAACGATCGGTCGCGCCTATTCCGGCATGCCGGCGCCGGCGACCTTCGCGCCGATCGCTATTCCCTATCTTAGCGACATCCCGCTGCTCGGTCGCGCGATCTTCACGCAGAACATCCTTGTCTACCTGATCTACATCGTCCTGCCGGTTGTGCTGCACTACATCATGTTCCGCACGCGCCACGGGCTGAACATGCGCGCGGTGGGCGAAAACCCCGCGGCAGCCGACGCCGCCGGTATTTCGGTGCAAAGCATCCGCTTCTGGTATGTCGCCGCGGGCTCGGCGCTGGCGGCCGGCGCCGGCGCTTACCTCACGCTTGCCTTCGTTCCCTCCTGGTCGGAAGGCGTCGTGGCCGGCCGCGGCTGGATTGCCGTCTCTCTCGTCATCTTCGCAGGCTACCGGCCCCTCAACGCCGTGCTGGCCGCTCTGCTGTTCGGTCTCATCACCTCGCTCGGCTTCGTCGGCCAAGCACGCAACTGGCCGATCGCGGCGCCGATCCTGTCGATGCTGCCCTATCTCGGCACGATCGCCCTGATCATCGTGCCGGTGCTTGCCTGGCAGCGCATGCGCCGGGTAATGGCCGCGCCGGCTGCTCTCGGCGAACCCTATTTCCGCGACATGCGTTGAGACCGTCATGCCCCGCCTGCTTGTCAAGAACATCGATCTGCTCGCCACCTTCGATGGTACGCGCCGCGAGATTTCCGACGGCGCCTTGTTGATCGACGACAACGTCATCGAAGCGGTCGGCACCACCGCGGAACTCAGTGCCTCCAGTGCCGACGAGGTGCTCGACCTATCGGGCCATGTCGTCATGCCGGGCATGGTGAACACGCATCATCATATGTACCAGAACCTCACCCGCGTGATGGCTCAGAACGACGAGCTGCTTGTCTGGCTGAAGACGCTCTATCCGATCTGGGCCGAGCTCGACGACGATGCGATAGGTGTCTCGGCGCGCGTAGCGATGGCCGAGCTTATCCATTCGGGCTGCACGACCAGCTCCGATCACCTCTACATCTTGCCCAACAACTGCACGCTCGACGCGACGATCGGTGCGGCCCGCGATATCGGTCTGCGTTTCCACGCTGCGCGTGGAGCCATGTCGCGCGGCGAAAGCCAGGGCGGCTTGCCGCCGGATCGCTGCGTCGAAAAGGAAGAGGATATCCTGAAGGATGCCGAACGGCTGATCGGCGGCTATCACGACGCGTCGCGGCATTCAATGAGCCGAATCATCCTGGCTCCTTGCTCGCCGTTCTCGGTGACTCCGGAGTTGATGCGCGATGCGGCATCACTGGCGCGCAGCCACAAGGGCGTGAACCTGCATTCGCACCTTGCCGAAGAGCTTTTCGAGGAGAAGTACTGCCTCGAAATCTATGGCAAACGGCCGGTCGAGTTCGCCGAATCCGTCGGCTGGCTCGGTGACGACGTCTGGTTCGCCCACTCGATTTTCATGACCAGCGACGAGATCGACCGCTTCGCCGAAACCGGCACCGGGGTCGCCCATTGCCCGTCGGCTAACATGCGCTGCGGCCAGGGCATCGCGAAGATCCGAGAGATGCTCGACAAGGGCGTGAAGGTCGGCCTTGGCGTCGACGGCTCGGCCTCGAACGACACGTCGAACCTGTTCATGGAAGCGCGGCTGGCGCTGATGCTTCAGCGTGTCGCGCCGCACCACTACCTCTCCGAAAAGCCCGGCGGCCGCGGCGGTTTCGGCGGCACGCCGACGGCGCTGTCCGCGCGCGAGGCCCTCGAAATGGCGACGCGCGGCGGCGCTGCCCTGCTCGGCCGCAATGACATCGGCCATCTCGCGCCCGGCATGTGCGCCGACTTCATCGCGGTCAAACGCAGCCAACTCGGCCTTTCCGGCACCGAGCGCGACCCGCTCGCCGCGCTGGTGCTTTGCGGACCCTTCAAGGTCGACTATTCCTACATCAACGGCCGGCAGATTGTCGCGAGAGGCGACTTCGCCTCTTTCGATGTCGAGGCGGCGATGGCCGACCACCGGGCCGTGATGGACCGCATCTATCGGCAGTGAGATAGCACAGGAAGGACGCAACAATGACCATTAGGCGAGCTGCGGAGCAGGCGGCCCTCGACCAATGGTATTGCATTGACGCGCTGAACGAGATTCCGGTCGGCACGATGCCGAACCGGCTTCTGGGCATCGATCTGTTGGTAGCCCGCGATACGGCAGGCGCGGTCAATGTGTCGCGTGCCGGCGACGGCAGCCAAGTCCCGGCCAAGGAACGCTACGGCTATCTATGGATCACGCTCGGCATGCCGGCCGGCGATGTGCTGTCGATCCCGGAGGCCTATGAGGACGACCGCCGGCCTGTCGTTTGCGGAGCGATCGCGGTAAAGGCGTCCGGCCTGCGCATCGTCGAGAATTTCCTCGACATGGCGCATTTCCCCTTCGTCCATACCGGCATATTGGGCGCCGAGCCGCACACGGAAGTGCGGCATTACACAACCGAAATCCGCCGCGACGTGGATGAGGTGTGGGCGACCAACTGCGAATTCTTCCAGCCGCAGGCAGCACTCTCGGCGACCGGTGGCATCATGACCCAATACATGTACCGGGTCGCCAATCCTTTCGCGGTGATGCTCTACAAGACCTGCCCCAACTCGGCTACCCGGTGGGACGTGATCTGTCTGTTCGTGCAGCCCCTCGATCCGGACCGCTGCCGCGCGCACCCCGTCATGTTCCTGATCGACGACGTATCGACTACGACCGAACTTGTGCAGTTCCAGCAGCTCATCTTGCTGCAGGACCGCATCATCCTGGAGAACCAGCGGCCACTTCTGTTGCCGCTCGAGCCGCGCGCGGAAATCCCGACGCGGGCCGACGGCTCGTCGATCGCCTATCGCCGCTGGCTGAAGGAGAAGGGCATCACCTACGGCACGACGGCGCAAGCCGCATGAGCGGCAGCCCTTCCGATATTGTCATCGGCATCGACGGACGGGCAATCGCGCTCTGGCGCTTCGCGACGGCAGTGCGTAGCGGTTCTTCGGCGGAGGACAGGTGAGCGACCTGAGCGGCAAGATGCTTCTGGCCAGCGGCTTTCACGCGCCGGAGCGCGGGCTCGTGGAAGAGTTGCGCCATGCCCTGATCGCAGTCGATCAATCAGGCATCATCGCCTCGGTGCTGCATCCGCATGATGCCGGCTATGACGAGGCGCTGGAGGCCGCGCGCCGGACCGGTTCGCTGGCGACCTTGCCGGCGCAGAGTTATCTGCTGCCCGGCTTCGTCGATCTTCACGTGCACGCGCCGCAATATCCGCAGCTCGGCCGGGCGCTGGACGTGCCGCTCGAGGCCTGGCTCCACAAACACACGTTTCCCCTGGAGGCGCGCTACGCCGATCTCGCCTTCGCGCGGCGCAGCTACGGCCTGCTGGTCGACGACCTGATCGCTAACGGCACGACCACAGCGCTCTATTTCGCAACCATCCACCAGGACGCGACAAGGCTGCTCGTCGACATTTGCCTCGAACGTGGGCAACGTGCGCTGGTCGGTAAAGTGGCGATGGACAATCCCGACGAGTGCCCGGCCTATTATCGCGATACCTCGGCGGACGCGGCCATTGATGGCACGCGCGCTCTGATCGACTACGTGCATCGGCATCCAGACAATGCCACGGGACGGGTAAAGCCGGTCATTACGCCGCGCTTCATCCCCTCCTGTACCGACGCCGCCCTCGAAGGGCTCGGCACGCTTGCGCAGGAATGCGGCTGCCATGTGCAGACGCATTGCTCGGAGAGCGACTGGGCGCATGGCTACGTGCTGCAGCGCCACGGGATCAGCGACACGTCTAGCCTTGATCGCTTTGGCCTGCTGCGCGCCGGCAGCGTGCTCGCGCACGCCAATTTCATTACGCTTGCCGACATGGAGACGATCCGCGTGCGCAAGGCGGCCGTGGCGCACTGCGCCGTCTCCAACGCCTACTTCGCAGGCGCCGTGTTCCCGTTGAGGGCGGCCCTCGAGAAGGGTGTCAAGGTCGGGCTCGGCACCGACATTTCCGGGGGACCGAGCGCCTCGATGTTCGATGCGATGCGCGCGACGGTCATGTCGTCGCGCATGCTGGAAACCGGCACCGACCCGGCGCTAGCGGCCGAGACGCGCGGCACGGCCGGAACAGCACGCGTCGACTTTCGCGAGTCCTTCCACCTGGCGACGGCAGGCGGTGGCGCGGCACTCGGCTTGCCTGTGGGGCGATTCTCGCCTGGCTACCATTTCGATGCGATCCTGGTCGACACCGCCGCGCCCAGAGGCACAATTCACCTGTGGGACGAACTCGACGACGGCGACGGCATCCTTCAGAAGATCGTCTACTCCGCTTCCAGGGCCAACATCGCGTCGGTCTGGGTCGGCGGGAGAGCTGTTCTCGCCTAAGCGGACCGGAGGCTGTGCCGAGAACCAGGACTCTTCCCGTTTTATTCCTTACGGTCGGGGGCACGTCATGGATTTTGATCAGTATTCGCCGACGTCGATGACAGCCTGGGCAAAGGCTTGCGGGGCTTCTTGAGGCAAGTTGTGGCCGATACCGCCGGTGATGATCCGGTGCGTGTATCTGCCCGAGAATTTCTTGGCGTAGGAACTGCTGTCGGGATGGGGTGCGCCATTGGCATCGCCCTCAAGGGTAATGGTCGGCACTGTGATCACGGGAGCTTCGGCCAGCCGGTTTTCCAGAACGTCATATTCCGGCTCGCCCTGTGCCAGGCCGAGCCTCCAGCGGTAATTGTGAATGACGATGCTGACGTGATCCGGGTTGTCCAGTGCTGCGGCGCTGCGCTGGAAGATGTCATCGTCGAAATTCCACTGCGGCGAAGCGAGTTGCCAGATGAGTTTGGCGAAATCGCGCGTGTATTTCTCGTAGCCGGCGCGGCCGCGATCCGTGGCGAAGTAATACTGATACCACCATTGAAGCTCCGCCTCCGGTGCCAGCGGCACCATGCCGACCTGCTGATTTCCGATGAGATAGCCGCTCACCGAGACGATCGCCTTGCAACGCTCAGGCCAGAGCGCGGCAACGACATTGGCCGTTCGAGCGCCCCAGTCGCAGCCGGCGATCGTGGCCTTTTCGATCCCCAGCGCATCCATCAGGGCGATCGTATCCGCGGCGAGCGCCGACTGCTGGCCGTTGCGCATCGTCTCGTCCGACAGGAAGCGCGTAGTGCCGTAGCCGCGCAGGTAGGGCACAATCACGCGGTACCCCTTTGCGGCAAGCAGGGGAGCGACATCGGCGTAGGTGTGAATGTCATAAGGCCAGCCATGAAGCAGGATCACTGGGGCACCTTCGGCGGGCCCCAGCTCCGCATATCCGACGCTCAGATTTCCGGCATTGACCTGCCCGAGCGAGCCGAATGATTTCTGCGTGGCTTGCGTAGCAGATGCCCTCGCCTCGACCGTCCAAGTGGCCGCCGGCTCGCTCAAGCCGAGTTCGGTGGCGGCGAACGTCATTGCTGCAGCACCAACAATGCGCCGGCGGCGATGATCGACCGTGTCGGGAGCCTTACTCGCATTCATGATGAAGCCTCTGTAATGACCAACAAGCAGGAACGACCGGACCGCCCGCCTCATCGGCCGACAGGAAATGTTGCCTATTTCGATGGTGACTGCGGGCGGCGGACCAACCACTGTAACACTCGGCCAGGAGGCAGTGCGGCGAACTCTGATTGAATGCCGGTCAGGTCAAGCGTTTCCTCGATTTCCCTCCTCAGAAATTCGAGACCTAGGCCGTCCCCGCGCTTGGAAGCGGCTGGATGTAGATGTAGCATCCGCAGGAACGGCAGCATGAGAATGACTCCTGATCTTCTGTTTGGGCGAGAGGACATGTTGCATCTGGTCTTATGCTCGAAGTCGCCCTCAGCTTCAGACGAGGCCCTCACGATCCATTGCGATGCGCACGGCCGGTCGGGCAGCCATTCGGACGCGAAGGGCTTGCAAAGGCGCGGGAACAGGGACTTGGAAGCGGGCCGCCCAAAGCAGCATCACGAAAAGATAAAAATCCGCGACGCTGGGTTTGTCGCCGAACAGATAGTCGGTCTCGAGCCCGTCAGCGAAGAACTCGAGTTGGCTCGTAATCGTCGCGCTCGCCCTGGCCTTTTCGGCATCGCTGCTTTGGTGCCACATCGGCTTGAAGCTTCGGTGTATTTCAGTTGAGACGTAGGTCAGCGCTTCGAGAAGGCGGGTACGGCCCAACGGCCCCGCCACTGCCAGTGGCGGGTATTGCGACGCAATCCAGTCGAGGACGGCGATATTTTCCGTCAGCGTTTCGCCGCTATCCAGCACGAGGGCTGGAACATAGCCCTTGCGCGTGACGGTAGTGAAATCATCCCCGGAGCCTGTCCGTTTGGTCTTGAGGTTCACACTTTCGCGCTCGAAGGAAACACCGGCCTCTTCCAGAGCGATGTGGTCCGCCAGGCTGCAGGCGAGAGGGCTGTAGTAGAGTTTCACCGCTTTTCCCTTTTCTGAACCCGATTGAATCCCGCAATTGGTCGTCGCCGAGCGGAAAACCTGCCCCGCGCCACGCGAGACAACCGCTCCAGAAACTCGCACTTGGCGGAGACGACGACTACGACACCGACAGCTAGACGTGCCTATGCCGAGGTATGGTCGGGTGAAGTTCGGGATCGCCGTGCGCAATGCCGGGACGTATGCCAGCTCAGCGGCCAACGGTTATCTGGAGGAATCCAGAACCTTCCATGATGGCATCATCGCCGGCCCGGCCAGTCCTTCGCTCAGGAAATCCTAAACGAAAGTATTGGACGCACGTGCCCTTGGCACGATGGCTCACACCCGGCCACGGCCGGCATATTCCGCGCGGCACGAGCAGACTGGAAACGCGAAAGCCGTGGTCTGACTTTTGCTCGATTGCCACCAACGCGATGACGCAGCTTCCGACAATAGGAGTCGCCATCATGGCCGACCTTTCCGAAACCTCCACAGCCGAGCACACATTGCGCGTCGAGGCGCCCGCCGCGATCGAGGTCGACGTCTCCTCGCTGACGCCGGGAACGTCGCTGATCGTCGACTGGCACGGCAAGCCGGTTGTCGTGCGCAACCGCACCGAAAAAGAGAGGAAGGACGGCCAGGCAGTCAGTCTCGCCGAGCTCAAAGATCCAATTGCCCGCAACGCCAACCTGCCGGCCGATGCGCCGGCAACCGACGCCAATCGAACTATGCCGGGAAAGGAAGCCTGGGTGGTGATGATCCAGGTCTGCACCCATCTTGGCTGCATCCCGCATGGTCAGGAAGGCGATTTCGACGGCTGGTTCTGCCCCTGCCATGGTTCGCAATACGACACTGCCGGCCGCGTCCGGAAGGGGCCGGCACCCGAGAACATGGCGGTACCGGTGTTCCAATTCGTTTCCGACACCAAGATCCGTATCGGCTGAGGCAGGGGGCATTTCGATGAGCGGCGGCAAACACTCGACCTATACGCCCAAAACCAGAATCGAACGTTGGTTCGACGCCCGCCTGCCGCTGCCGCGGCTGGTCTATGACAGCTTCATCGTCTATCCCGTCCCGCGCAACCTGAACTATGCCTATACGTTCGGCGGCATTCTCACGATCATGCTGGTTTCACAGATCCTGACCGGCATCGTGCTGGCGATGCATTACGCCCCTGATACGGGGCTGGCCTTCAACTCGGTCGAGCAGATCATGCGCGACGTGAATTCGGGCTGGCTGCTGCGCTATCTCCATTCCAACGGCGCGTCGTTCTTCTTCATTGCCGTCTACCTCCACATCTGCCGCGGGCTCTACTATGGTTCGTACAAGGCGCCGCGTGAGCTGCTGTGGGTGCTCGGTTGCACCAACCTCCTGCTGATGATGGCGACGGCCTTCATGGGCTACGTGCTGCCTTGGGGACAGATGTCGTTCTGGGGCGCTACTGTCATCACCAGCTTTTTCACCGCCATCCCACTGATCGGCGACTGGCTCCAGCAGCTTTTGCTCGGCGGCTTCGCGGTCGATAATCCGACGCTGAACCGCTTCTTTGCGCTGCATTATCTGCTGCCATTTGTGCTTGTGGGCGTGGTGACCTTGCATATCTGGGCGCTTCACGTCGTCGGCCAGAACAATCCGACCGGCATCGAGGTCAAATCGAAAACCGATGTCGTGGACTTCACGCCCTATGCCACCGTCAAAGATGCCTTCGGCATCCTCGTGTTCCTGTTCTTCTTCGCCTATTTCGTCTTCTACCTGCCGAACTACCTCGGCCATCCCGACAACAACAGCATCGCCAATCCGCTGAAGACGCCGGCCCACATCGTGCCGGAATGGTACTTCCTGCCGTTTTACGCGATCCTGCGGGCCATCACCTTCAATATCGGGCCGATCGATTCCAAGCTCGGCGGCGTGCTCGCGATGTTCGGCTCGATCGCCGTGCTGTTCCTGGTGCCGTGGCTCGACACCTCGAAGGTGCGCTCGGCGGTCTATCGGCCCTGGTACAGGGTGCTCTTCTGGCTGTTCGTTGCCAATGCCCTCTTTCTCGGCTGGCTCGGCTCCCGGCCGGCGGAAGGCGCATACGTCGTCATGTCCCAACTGGCGACGCTTTACTATTTTGCGTTCTTCATCATCGCCATGCCGGTGCTCGGGCTGATCGAAAAGCCGCGACGGCTGCCGAATTCGATCACCGAAGCAGTTCTCGAAAAAGACAAGGCCAGCGCCAGAGGCCCGATCGCCGGGCCGGAGACCAAACGTTGGACCGGGCATCGCGGTGATCGTTCATGAACTGGTGGAACTCTCCTCTGGTCTACATCGTATTGCTCGGCCTCGCCGGGATCGTCGTTTGGTCTCTCATCCCCAGACGCTTCGCTAATGCGAAGCTGGTCGTCCAACTCGCCTTTTTCGTCGCGATGTCGGCCATGGTTCTCCACCTGCGCGTCGTGCCGTACGAAGCCGCACGGGACAACGAGACAACCGGAGGAGCGATCCTCATCGGCTCGGTCAAGCTGCTCTGGTGGGTTCACCTTGCCTGGGCGCTGATCGGATTTGTCCGTATCTATCTCGTCTTCGAGCGACAGCCGCGCGAGGCACGTCTCCTGCAGGACGTCGTGGTCGGTGTCGTCTACGCTGGAATGTTCCTGTCGATCCTGGCGTTTGTCTTTGCAGTGCCGGTCGGAACGCTCATTGCCACGTCGGGCGTGTTTGCCGTCATCCTGGGACTGGCGCTCCAGAATACGCTTGGTGACGTATTTTCGGCGATCGCGCTTAACCTCGGCCGCCCTTACGCGCTTGGAGACTGGATCATTCTGGGCGACGGAACCGAAGGCCGCGTTGTCGAGACCAATTGGCGGTCGACCCAACTTCTGACCCCGACACACAATGTCGTGGCGCTGCCAAACAGCCTTCTCGCCAAGATCGGGGTAACAAACCTAAGCGGTCCGGACGAGAGCCATGGACTTGCCGTAACCGTCAAGGTGGCGTCAACGAAGACGCCGGCGATCATCGTAGACCTCATGCGCACTGTCTTGCTGAGCTGCAATTCGATCCTCCAGGACCCTTCGCCTTCGGTCACCATCAGAAGCCTGGATGCCGCAGCTATCGAGATCGAGTTGTTTTTTCGCGTCGCAAGTATCGACCAGCGAAGTGCCGCTCGGAACGAAATCTTCGATCTCATTTATCGCCATTCAAAGTCGACCGGCATGCTGCTGGCGGAGCCATTTTCAGGCTCGATTGCCATGACCAACCGGCCGGGCCACGAGACGGCGGCCTCCCAAGGCTTCACCCCGATCGAACTCATCAATTCCATACCGGTATTCTCGGCGCTAACGGACACCGAGCAGGGTTCGCTCGCCAAAGCGGCCTCGGTTCGCACCTACCATAAGGGCGAAATCATCGCACGACAGGGAGAGATGCTGCCGTCGCTCATGATCGTACGGACGGGCGTCATCGTCCGGCAAATTGGCGAGGACGATGATCAACTGCAGGAGATCTCCCGGCTTGCACCTGGCGATTTCTTCGGCGAGACCGGCTTGCTCGCCGGTATTGGCGAGATGTCGAGTTTGCGGGCAATGACCCCTGTCACGGTTTACGACATAGACCAGGAAAGCTTTGCGCCGCTGCTGCACGACAGGCCCGAAATGGCCGAAGATCTTGCCGCGATCCTGTCGATGAGGGTGTCGGCTTTTAATGAAAGCGGCATCGCCGGACAGCACCACGCGAGCTCCAAATTCGCGCTCCTCAAAGCCATTCAGACAGTCTTTCGAGCCGCTCCGTTCAAGCGCGTTCGAGCACCTGGCTGACAAGGCATGCAGAAGGACAGAGATCCATGACCGTCCGCCAAAGCGGTATCACAGGCATCGATACACTCCATCCAGCCAGCTATCCGTGATTTTGCGGACGGACTGAAGATAAGGCGCGTATTGCCGTCCTCGGATCGCCCGATGATCGGGCCCTTCATCCTGTTCGACCATTTCGGCCCCGCTATATTCGACGCAGGTCACGGTTTCGATATGGGACCGCATCCGCATATCGGCGTTGCGGCCGTGACCCACCTGATCGATAGCGAGATCGTCCATCGCGACAATTTGGGAAAAGTGCAGACCATCCGTCCTGGCGAGGTCAACTGGATGACGGCCGGGTCGGGCATCGTCCATTCCGAGCGCACGCCACCGGAAGTCCGGGCGTCGGCAAGCAATCTCTTCGGCGCTCAGGCTTGGATCGCCCTCCCCTCCCGCTATGAAGAAATTGCCGCCGACGTCGCACATTTTGGCGCTCCCGAAATACCGAGGATCTGTACCGACGGCGTCGAGTTTGCGTTGATCGCCGGCGCGTCCGACGGGTTGGTCTCGCCGGTAAGGACGTTCTCCGACATGGTCTATGCCGAAATTGTGCTCACGAGCGGCGCGCGCTACCAGGTGAAACCCGAACACCGTGAGCGTGCGATCTACATCGTCGCCGGTGAGGTTGGAATTGTCGGCCAGTTCGGTACGTTTCATGAGGCCGAATTAGTAGCTCTGGCGCCCGGCGCTGAGATTGTGCTCCAGGCGCCTGCCTTCCATGCGGCGAGACTGATGCTGATAGGAGGTGAGCCCCTGGCCGAGCCACGTCATACCTTTTGGAACTTCGTCTCCTCTTCAGCCGAACGGATCGAGCAGGCAAAGGCGGATTGGCGCGAACGCCGCTTCCCCGGCGTGCCGGGAGAGCACGAGCTCATGCCTCTGCCAGATGGCAGCGTGTGAGGGATAAGGCAGCGGATGGTGACCTCAGCGCCGCGACAGCTTTACGCCGGGTGGCGCAGGCAGACCACTACGATATCAAGTAGAGATCGTTCATCGTTTCCTCATCGAGCAAACCGTCGAACCAAACGTCGAAGATTGTCTCGAGCAGGAACTCGTCGTTGCTTGCTTCGGAAAACAGCGTGAGGGACGCGTGCAACTTCTTCGCATCAACGTCACCGAAGACAGCGCGAGCGCTTAGGCCGGAGAGCCGGTGCAGGGTGCCAACGCATTCCCGATAACGGCCTCCGAGGATCGGAAACGAGAGATAGGCGCTGGCTTCGTCGAGCGATGTGATTGCATATGGCTCAGGCGCTGCACCACTTCGCCTTGTGGCCAACCTTGGGAAGATGAACTCCATGTAGGGAGTGCACATCATCCCTCGACGTAGAATGGCCAGCGCGTCGTCGTAGACCGGATCCTGTGCGCTGACGAATCTCTGCAAATCATACTCGTCAGGCATTTGGATAGATCCTTGGGAAACCCTCGACATTCGTGCCCATGACTAGCCGCCGACGACATCTGCATAGTCCGGGTGCTTGGCGAAAAAGCGGCTCATGAAGGGACATTTCAAGATCGCTTTACGGCCGGTCTTGCGGAGCAGTTCGAAGGTTCCTTGGGCCAATTGCGACGCGATCCCTTGTCCGGAAAATTCCGACGGGACTTCGGTGTGTATCAGCGCAACCTTCCCGCCCTCGAGCCGATAATAGGCCGCCGCAAACATATCGCCGGCGATCGGCAGCTCGAAACGGTGCTGTTGGACGTTTTCGACGACTTGTGCATCCATCTTTATCTCTCGATTGTATGTCACGTTTGTCACCGGAGGCAGATTGGCGGGCCGCTATCGCATCGCAGGCAACCGCAGAGTGACGGTCGTGCCTGCCCCAAGTGTGCTCTGAATATCGATGCTTCCGCCTGATTGCTCGGCAAAGTGCTTCACCATCGGCAAACCGACGCCGCCGAGGCCTTCGCTTTTGGTGGTGAAGAACGGATCGAAGGCGCAGACCATCGTCTCGCTGGTCATCCCGATACCGTTGTCCGCGACGCGGATGTCTACCTGACCGGCGGCAGAGTTCTCAGAGGCCAAGCCGGCATCGATCGAGATGAAACCGCCGTCAGGCATTGCATCGCGCGCGTTGAACAGAAGATTCAGAACCGCATTTTGCAATCCAAAGCGATCGCATCTCACCAAAGGCAGGTCGGATCCAACCCGAAGCTCAAGACCGAAATTGGCATCCAAGGCGCTCCGTACGAGGGTTTCGATCTCAGCCAGGCAAGCACCTACGTTTGTGTATTCGATTTCCACGTGGCTCTCTCGGGCCAGGCTGATGGTTTGCCGGACAAGGCCACCAGCCCGCTCCAAAGCCGTTTTGGCGCCGGCTATTACAGGCTCGAGCGCCGGAGCCGCTTGGATGCTCGGATCGCGGGCCAGGTGGTTCAACGCCGACGAGGCGACCTGAATGAGATTGCCCAGGTCATGGACGATGCCGGCCGTCGACATTTGCACGGACATACCACTTCCAGGGCCATCGGGCGGGCCGTCGAAGACATCTTCTTTTATGTCCGGACGAAACATTTCGTTCCCCGCTGGCTAAGTCGGCACCTATTGGCTTCAACACGCTATAATTTATGGATTTTATTTTCCATTATATCTAAGCAGACGCCGATACATACTTCCGTATATTCAATCGCGAGACGATGCTCTATTGATAGCCGATCCCGCTGATGTAGTTGGCAAGCAGCCGTTCCTGCAGTTCCTCTTGTTTGAAGAGCGCCTTCATCGCATCACGGATATCGAGGACGCCTAGCGGTTTCGAGTCGGCCCCGAGCACCGGCACATTCTGAAGGCCTTGCGCGGCCATGGTCTGCCAGACTGAATGAAGGTCGTCATCGGGACCACAGGACACGATGGACCTGCTCATCAAAGCCGCAATCGGCGCTTCTGTTGGCCCTGAATTCGCCAGATGGCGGACAAGGTCGGACTTGCTCAGCACGCCTGCCGCCTCCCCACTGCCGTGGCACACCACGACCAGGCCTATTGCGGGCCTGGAAAGTGAGAGTGCCGCACTGCGGAGTGGAGCGTCGACATCGACCACCATGAGACGGGCCGATATTACTGGATGCAGACTGTCAATTCGCATGACGCCCTCCTGAGAGCGCCTCGCGGCCGCGGCCGCGGGGCTGGGATCGGCTCCAGTGTTGGTCGCCGAGCTCGGCGACTTCGTCCGGCCGGTCAGAATGGCGCGCAAACAAGCGCCATTCTGACCCATTCCAAAGATTAGCTCAGTGCTGCTTTGCTCAGGCCAAACTTCGCATCGCCCGAGCCCGGGACGGGTTTGAAGCCGATGTTCAGACGGTTCCAAGAGTTGACCGCCATGACAACGAAGGTCAGATCGGAGATTTCCTTCTCGGAAAGCTGCGACCTGACCCGATCGTAGATCTCGTCGGGGACACCCTGCTCGGGCAGCTTGGTCAAGACTTCCGTCCATGCCAGGGCTGCGCGCTCGCGAGGAACGAACAAGGTCGAATCCCGCCAGGCTGCCAGGTGGTAAAGGCGCAGTTCGCGCTCGCCATGGATCTTCGCCTGTTTGACGTGCATATCGAGGCAGAAGGTGCACCCGTTCAGCTGCGCGGCTCGGACTGCAACAAGGTCGCGGATTGGCTCTTCGATCGACCCCTCTCGCGTCGCACCAAGAAATTCAATAAATTTCTTCAGAAGTTCCGGCGACTGCTCCGCATAACTCGCGCGTTGGGCGACGGCTTTTCCTTTCGGAGCGACCGGTGGCGCTGCAATATTCATTACTTATCTCCTTGAGGTGTTTGCAATCCATTGCACCGTAAGGATGACCGGTGAGACGAACTGTTGCTATCGTGCCGATGATATGTATTGCCACTCGATTGGGTTGGGGCGCCTAAACCGAAGTATAGGAGGTGGAAATTGGCACCTGACCGCTGCCCTCGGCAATTCGCTTTGCCGCATGCATCCGACAGACGCACAGCGTTTGGGTCACTTGAAGGGCAAGGCTGAACCGACCGGTGTCGATAGAACCTGGATCGAAACTGCCCTCACTCTTCAAAGGGAGCGTTCATCACAAGATCAACTGCCGAAGTCGCCTTGTAGCCTGAAACAAAGCGCTCGCCGAAGTCCCGGGCAAAGTTGTCGTAGGTGGTTTCGGGCCTGATCTCGGCGATATGGCAAAAGCATCGCGTCATCCGCCGCTTCATCCCGAGGCGCGGAAATTCGCCAACGATCTTTGCAATCTCGGCTGACGAAACGAGGCTGTATTGCAAGCCGACGACATCGAGGCAGATGCCGGCTGTGCAGAGCGCCACCTCAGCCTCCTTGTAGAGGCCGATCGACGGCGTCGAGTTGAGGGCGACGCTGTCCCAGATCAATTGGGCGCGCCGCTCGTCGAAGCCGCCCTCCCGAACGAAGGCGCGGGCGAGATCGGCGCCTTCCACTTCGAAACGGCGCGGCCCGGCGAAGTCCTCATTGAGCGTGACGTCATGCAACAGGGTTGCAACCGCAACAACCTCCGCGTCGTGCTGGATATTCTGAATCTGTCCGATCCGGGCCGCAAAAAGCCAGGATCGGGCCACGTGGTTGAACAGGTAGGGTTCACATCGAGCGCGGGCATATTCGATCGCTCGGCCAACAAGCGGAGTATCGGGGACCAAAATCCCCGCAAGTGTGCGGATGGCGATCGAATTCATGTCACTGACCGTCCCTTCGCGTACGCCCCGATGGTCCCGGGGCTGCGATTTCATTTAGCGTTCGTCGTCAGTTCCGTCTCGCTGGTGTCGACGACGAAAATAGCAAGCAGACGAGCGCCTTCCGTCTTGCTGGCGTTTTCGCTGACGGCATGACGGTCGCCAGGGAATTCCGAGAAACTCTCGCCGGCGCGATAAGTCTTCACCGGCCCGTCGTTGACCTGGCTTCGGATCGCCCCCTCCAGGACCGTGGCATAGATGAACGCGGATTTGGGATGGGTATGAGCCGGCGACGTACCCCCAGGCGCGTACTCGACGAGCACGGCTTTCATGCTCTTGCCGGGCACGTTTGGCAGAGCCTGGTCGTAGACAAGCTTCACGCTGGCGGCGTCATTGGCCATTGCTGCGGTGACGGAAGCGGAGGTGAGCGCGGCGCAGAGAAGTGTTTTGATCATGTCTGGTCTCCTTGTTGTGCGAATGGCGGGCCTATCCGATGATTACTTACTTCGGTGGTGTGTATCGGCTGAGCCAATCATCGAAACGCACGGCGCCGATGCGCGCGTTCTCGCCGGGCACCAGCGTTCGATCGTCGATTGCCACTTGGCCGTAGTAGAGCGCGCCGGGATCCGGGACGACTTTGCGCGGGTCGTTGGTGGCCTTCAGGAAGCGCTCGACAAGTTCGCTCATGCGAACACGCTCCGGGCCGGCAATTTCGATCATGCCGTTCAACGGCGCGGCAAGCGCGACGTCCGCCATCGCATCGGCAACATTATCGGCCGCCATGGGTTGGAAGTAGGCCGGCGACATATGAATGGTATCCCCGACGGCGCCCGTGTTTGCGATGGCGGCGGTGAATTCGAAGAATTGAGTGGCGTGAACGATGGTGTAGGGAATTCCGGACTCCCTGATCAGCTTTTCCTGAAGCAACTTGCCGCGGAAATAGCCCATGCCCTGCAGCCGGTCGGTACCGACGACCGACAGCGCCACGTGATGACGGACGCCGGCGGCCGTTTCGGCGGCAAAAAGATTACGCCCGGATGCCGAGAAGAACTCCAGGGCAGCCTTTTCCTCGAACGACGGCGAGTTCGCGAGGTCGACGACGACCTGCGCACCGGCAAGCGCGGCCGCCAGACCCTCTCCAGTAACGGTGTTGACGCCCGAATTCGGCGACGCCGCAAGTACGTCGTGGCCTTTGTTTCGCAGTCTCTCCACGGTCTTTGAACCGATCAGCCCGGTTCCGCCGATGACGACGATCTTCATGTCTAGTCTCCTGGTGTTGCGTGTCTATTTTCGTTGCTCGATCGGATGCTGGGCGTTTCCGGCCTGCTACTGACTGACCGATGCAGCAGCATCCTCGATGAGTGACGTGACCTCGTCGGGATGCGAAACCATGAGCGCGTGGGACGCACCCTCGATGACGACGGTCTTTACCGCGTGCGCACGCTCGGCCATGAAGCTCATGACGGCTGCCGGGATGTTGCGGTCATCCGAGCCGTAGATCATGTAGGACGGCAGCGTCTTCCATGAGGCGACGCCCGAGGCTTCAGCCAGAGCCGCCTGCGCAACAGGGCGTTGAGTGGCAGCCATCAGCAAAGTCTGCTCTTGCGGAACGTCGGCGGCGAACTGGGCGCGGAACTTGGCCGGCTCGATGAAGAGGTCTTGTCCGCCGTCCGGCAACGCGACGGGAGCAAGCGCGCTCCCCAAGGTGCTGCCGGGAAACATGCTGGACAACGCAAGGCTCGATTCGCCGGTATCCGGCGCGAAACCCGCCACGTAGACCAATGCCTTCACATTGGGATTGCCATTGGCGGCCTCGGTGATGACAGGCCCGCCGTAGGAATGCCCCACCAGCACGACCGGCCCGGAAACCGACCGGATGATGGCTGAGACTGCTTTCGCATCGCTGGCAACGCCGCGGAGCGGATTAGCCGCGGCTATCGCTACATAACCGTCTTTGCTGAGCTTGGTGATGACTGCATCCCAGCTCGACGATTCCGCGAAGGCGCCGTGCACCAGTACGATCGTCGGCTTGGGCTGAGAATTCGCGGCCTGCGCCATCCCGCCGCCCGACGCGGCAAGCGCTGCGGTGAGGGCCAGGACTCGAGTTATGTTTCGCATTTGCTTTCTCCCGTGTGGCCTGTGGTGACCAATGCTCAGGAGCATGCGCCGACGCGGCCCGCCAACCTATTGTGCGGAAGGGTCTGTCATACAATGCCAAGGTGCAGGGTAGGTCACCAAGGAGATCAGGTGCCCTGCAGCATGATTGAGGTATCTATGCGGGGTGTGCATTGTCGGCGGTCGCCGGAACAGACACTGAGGGCGCGCGGCCAGAGAGTTGTGTTTGCAAGACGCCGCTGCCGCCGTGGCGAGAACCTGGCGCGGTCGATCCGTTGAGCGCTGGTGAGCCGGCCGGATCGAACACGGCGGCAAAGCCTCCTCTCGTCAACGACATAGTTCCTGGCCTTCGGCCCGCATCGCCCAATGCCTTGGTATGGGTCAAACAGCCGGACCGGCGTTATTCGCCAGTCTATTGGCGCGACATCGCAGTCGTGGCTCAGAGCACTGCCATCCCGCCGTCGACCCGCAGATTGATACCCGTGACGAAACTGCTCGCGTCCGAGGCAAGGAACAGGGCGGCTTTTGCCAGCTCTTCCGGCTGCCCCATCCGGCCCAGGGGTATTGCCTGCGCCATCGCCTTTTCAAACAGCCCGCGCTGCTCAAAGGGTACGCCTAGCTTATCGAGAATAGCCGTATCCACCGGACCTGGGCTGAGCACGTTGACCCGGATGCCGCGAGACTTCAGTTCGATCGCCCAACCGCGCGCAAAGGCATTTATGGCCGCCTTCGAGCCCGCGTAAACAGCATGACCGTCCAGAACCTTCTCGCTGGCCAGCGAACCTGTGAGGATGATTGCGCCGCCATTCCGCATGACCGGAATCAGCTTCTGGACGCCGAAGAAGACGCCTCGCGTATTGACGGCAAATTGCGCATCATATTCTGCCTCGGAGACGTCGGCCGAGTGCGTGATGGTGTTTATGCCGGCGTTCGCCATATAGATGTCGAGCGCCCCGAACCTCTGGCGGATCTGCCGCGCTACCTCGTCATGGTGCGACACGTCGGCCACATTTCCCTGAATGCCCAGCGCGCCTGCCCCGATCTGTGCGACCGCTTCCTCGACCGCCTGCCGCCGGCGGCCGGTAATGACGACTTGCGCGCCCTCGGCCGCAAAGATTTTTGCAGCCGATAGTCCGATCCCGCTGTTTCCGCCGGTGACCACCGCGATCTTGCCCGAGAGTACGCCCATGTCGTTCCTGCCTTCGAAAAATAGCGCCGGTGCTGCTGCGATAGTCGCAATTGCTGGCCAAGAAAATTTCACGCCGAATTGAGACCGCCAACATGAGCGGCAATCGCAAACGGCTACCGATTGATAAACTCCCGGTGCTTAGCCAGTTTGACGTCTTGGAGAGCGCTTTGGCCTTCAAGGCAGAACAAGCGCGCGGCGGCGACCCCCGACAGCGCGACGTAGTGTCGAACGCCGGCGATCGCCTCCGCGCTGCACAGGCGCAGTTGCCCGAATGGCAGCCCTATCGCAGCATATGTTTCGCGCCTTTGCCAGCGCTCTAACTCGATGGCGCAGTGGTTCGGTTCCACAATCCGGGACATGAGCCGACAGAACCGGCATTCAGGCCACCACTCGGCTATGCGAGCGCACAAGGTTTGACCTGGCGCGCCACCCGAAATGCGGTTCAGGGCGCGCGAAATACTGCCAAAGGTGGTCATCGGCGGCTCCAAGGATTGCGGAGAACATGCGGTCGTGACTGAGGGTGTGCTATCCTTTGATGAAGGCGAGCAGGTCAGCATTGACCTGATCTTGGTGCGTGGCCGTGATCCCGTGGGGCGCGCCGGGGTAATAGATATCCTTTGCGCCTTTGATCAATCGGGCCGACTTGACTGCCGAGTCCTTGACGGGGACGATCTGATCGTCTTCGCCATGCAGGACGAGGGTTGGTACGTCGAACTTCTTGAGGTCCTCGGTAAAATCGGTCTCGGAGAACGCCTTGACGCTTTCGTACGCGTTCACGAGACCCGCCTGCATGCTCCAGAGCCAGAACTGATCCAGAGTCCCCTGGGAAACCTTGGCGCCCGGTCTGTTCGCGCCATAAAACAACGGTGCGAGGTCCCGGTAGTACTGCGAACGATCCTTGACGAGGCCAGCCCTTATGCCGTCGAATACCTCGATCGGCAGACCTTCCGGATTGGCCGGCGTTTTCACCATGATCGGCGGAACAGCGGCGATAAGAACAGCCTTGGCCACCCGCTTCGTCCCGTGCCGTCCGATATAGCGAGCAACCTCGCCTCCTCCGGTGGAATGGCCGACCAGCGTGGCGTCCCGGAGATCCAGCGCCTCGATCACGGCTGCAAGATCGTCCGCATAGCCGTTCATGTTGTTGCCGGACGTGGCCTGGCTCGATCGGCCATGGCCGCGCCGGTCATGCGCAACGACGCGAAAGCCGTTATGGGCAAGAAAGAGCATCTGGCCGTCCCAGGCGTCGGAATTCAGCGGCCAGCCGTGCGAGAACGTGACGACAGGACCCTTGCCCCAATCCTTGTAGTAGATTTCGGTGCCATCCTTGGTCGTGATGGTGCTCATCGTCTTGGTTCCTTTGATTGAGGGGAAAGCGGGAAGGTTTTGTTTTCGGCTCGTTGCCGAAGCAGCGCGGGGCAGTCCGGCGGCAACCGTAGAGATCAGGCCTGCCAACAAGACATCGCGGCGAGATCCGCCGACGGAGAAAAGTCCGTCTTTGTTCATCATATCCATCCATGTGCTTTGAGCATCCTGCTCACCATCACGACCGTCGAGTCGGCCTGTGCGGTCGCGTTCGGGGAGGAGCGAGCGAGGAGCGGTAGAAACGCGACGGTCGTGATGGCTTGCGAGGAACAGGATGCATCGATCCGGGCCGCGAACCTATTCTACGGAAGCATCTGTCATACGATGCCAAAGTGCAGGGCAGGCACGCCGAAGATAGGGCCGGGCTGAGGCAAGCTCTTATAGACACACGTCAATTTAGGCTTGGGTAGCGGCGCGGGGACCGACGCGGCATGGCCGGGGTCAGTTGCTGTTGCATGAAATGTTGCGAGTTTGTCGGTCAGACTGGCGCCGCCAAAGGGCGCCGCTTAGTGGTAACCAATGTTTGGCGCGGGCCTTGCCGCGAAACACCAACAGGACCACCGATGTACATCGGGATCACCCGCAGCAGCACGAGCGTACCAACAGGCAGGAGGCCTGGGCGCGCTGAGAAAGCACCTGAAATGGCCGGGCGCGCCGGGCGATCCTATTAGATGGGGCATGGATCGGCTTGTGCCAAATTCTAGACCTCGCGCATCGGCGCGGGCAGCGTTTCCCACGCCCGGATCAGCTCACCGATGGAAGCGGCTTCCATCTTGCGCATGACATTGCCGCGGTGAAGCTTGACCGTCACTTCACTGATGCCGAGGTCGAAGGCGATCTGCTTGTTGAGGCGTCCGCGCGCCACTTCACGCAGGACCTCGCGCTCGCGCGGCGTCAGCGTCTCGACGCGCTCGATGTTGCGCTTGACGATCACGGCATCCGCCCGCCGCTTGGCATCCACCGCAATGCCGGCGATCACAGCGTCAAGCAGCGTCTGATCCCGCACCGGTTTGGTGAGAAAGTCCACGGCGCCGGCCTTCATCGCCTGGACAGTCATCGGGATGTCGCCATGCCCGGTCAGGAAGATGATGGGTTTGGGGTTGCCGTTTTTCGCAAGATGGTGCTGCAGATCGAGACCGCTCGTCCCCGGCATCCGCACGTCGAGGATCAAGCAGCCGGGGCTCTCCAACACGTCGGCGTCAAGCAATTCACGGGTTGAGGTAAAGCACACCGGCAGGAAACCCGCCGACAGGATCAATTCAGACAGCGCCTCCCGAACAGAGGCATCATCATCGACAATAATGACCAGCGGCTGCTCGGCTTCAGCCCTTCGCTGCTGTGATGATGGCGTCGATCTCGGTAAGGGCAATTGGTCAACTCTCATGTTTAGCCTCCGTTTCTGGGTTGCGTAAAGCGTCGCCGATCGCCGCAAGCAGTGCCTGGCCATCGAACGGCTTGCGGAAAAGCCCGCCAATGCCCTTGGCGCGGTGCTGATCCACTATCTCGTGGCGGCCGGTGATCAGGAACACAGGCAGGTCCGGACGCGCCTTCTTGACCAAGTCACGAAGTTCAAAGCCGTCCATGCCGGGCATCCCGATGTCGGTGATAAGCATATCCAATCCAGACAGGCCGCTGACCAGCAACGCCCCCGCCGACGAGAAGCTGCGGGCCACATAGCCGGCGGACTCCAGAAGGTCCTCCAGCGACTCGAGCAGTCTTGGGTCATCGTCGACAATCGCCACGACAGGCCTCCGCTTGCTCACGCTCAGCTCCCCCCTGCCCGGCGCGAGTGCGTGATCGGTATTCCCAATCGCTCGGCGATGCGCACGAGGTCGGCGAGCGACGCCGCGACCATCTTCTGCATGACGTTCCTTCTATGAATTTCCAGCGTAACTTCGCTGATCCCCAGTTCAGCGGCGGCCTGCTTGTTGAGCAAGCCGCTGACCACCAGCGGCAGCACCTCACGTTCGCGCGGCGTCAGCTCGAGATAACGTTGCTTCAACACGCCCAGCTCGGCGCGCTCCGATCGCTGTACCCGATCCTGGGCAATCGCCGCATGGATTGCGGCCATGAGGTCTGCATCGCTGAAGGGCTTAGTCAGGAAATCCACGGCGCCGTGCTTGATCGCACGCACCGAGGACGGGATATCGCCATGTCCCGTCAGGAAAACGATCGGCGGATGATCGCCCTCGGCAATCTGCCGCTGCAGATCGAGGCCGTTAATATCCGGCAACTCGATATCGAGGATGAGGCAGGCAGGGACGTCCGGCTTGTCAGCGCGGATATAATCGCCCGCCGATCCGAACGCTACGGCACGCATGCCATGTGCGGCCAGCAGCTCACTGAGCGCCTCCCGGATGCGTTCATCGTCATCTACGATGAAGACAATTTGGCCGTCCGTCGTCATGACGCCGCTTTCGCTTCAATCGGCAACGTGAAGATAAACGTCGCTCCACGTGGTTCGTTCTTCTCGACCCATAAACGCCCGCTGTGCGACTCGATGATCGAACGGCAGATCGCCAGTCCCATGCCCATCCCTTGCTCTTTCGTGGTAAAGAACGGTTCGAATATCCGGTCGGGAAACTCGACGCCCCGGCCGCGATCTCTGACTTCGGTCTGGACAACATCCCCGATATGGCGCACGCGGATGCTGATAACTCCGTCATCCGCACCAGAGTCCATCGCCTCCATGCCGTTGCGGATGAGATTGACCAGAACCTGCTGGATTTGGACGCGATCGAACGCGACTAGCGGAATGTCGCTTCCGACATCAACGCTGATGCGAACGCCCCGCCGCATCGCTTCCTCGGTCACGAGGTCGCGTGCCTCTGCGATGACACTGCTGAGCGTCGCATTGGTCCTCGTCTCGGTGGATTGCTTGAACAGCGCGCGAATGCGGCCGACGACGTCCGCCGCCGAATTGGCGTCCCGTATAATGCGCTCGGCCGTAATCTTCGCGCGTTCGACGTTCGGCGGGACGGCGCCCAGCCAACGGTGGCATGCATGGGAATTGGCGACGATCGCGGCCAGCGGCTGATTCACCTCGTGCGCGATCGAAGCGGAAAGCTCGGCGAGACTTGCAGCCTGAGTGGCTTGCGCGAGTTTGTCGGAGGCTTGTCGCAGCGCTTCCTGGGCGCGCACCTCTTCGTCGATGTCGAGGGAAACCCCGTACCATTGCACAACCGCCCCGTCTTCATCACGCCGCGGCTCGACCCTGCACTCCGCCCAGCGATAGCCATCTGTTTCGCGCCAGCGAAACCGCATCGCGGAACCGCCGCCTGTTTCGAAACAGCTCAGCAACGTTCGCAGCACCTCGGGAGCATCTTCGGGATGAACCAGTTCTTGCAGCAATTCCTCGATGCGCGGCTCTCCGAGTGTTTCGAAATTGGCGATGACGGCGCGGAAATGGTCCTGGTATCGCTTGTTGAAGTAGACCGGCCCGCCGGTCGGCACCGCGCTCCAAATGCGGACCGGCACAGCGTCGATCATCTGCTGAAGCTGCAATTCGCTCCGCCGCAGGGCCTCTTCGGCTTGCATCTGATCGTCTATGTCGTGACAGAGGCCGTACCACTGCGCGATCAGGCAAGCGTGATCGCGCATCGGCTCCGCCCGGCTCGACATCCAGTGATAGATGCCATCGGCGCGGCGCAAGCGATACCTCATGGAGAAGCGCCCACCGGTGGCGAGGCAGTGACTGAGCGTATCGCCGAATGCTGCTGCGTCGTCCGGATGGACGATGGCCGCTATCATCGCCGCCAGCCGGCTGATGCCCTGTTTGTCCAAATCCGTTACGTCAAGGCCGAGAAAGTCGACCATTCGCTTGTTGAAAAAGGTCGGCTCGCCGTCCGGCGTCAGGCGCCAAACGTGGCTCGGAACCATGTCGACAAGCTGCGAGAGCTCCCGCTCCCGGTCGCGCAATGCCTCCTGCGCGCGCACCTCATCGTCGATGTCGATGCTGGCCGTGTACCATTGCACGATCGCCCCACTCTGGTTCCGCAGCGGCTCGGCGCGGCCCTCCCTCCAGCGGTACACGCCGTCCGCGCGACGCAGGCGATACCTTATGGGATAGGGTTCGCCGGTGGCGAGCGAGCGGCTGAGCCATTCTCTCATCCTGGGTCCATCGTGGGGATGGACGGCTGCCGCGACCACGGTCGCCAGGCGGCTCGTGCCCGGCTCGTCCCAGTCCGCGATGTCGTTGAGGCCGATATAGTCTGTCGTGCGCTTGCTGAAGAAGGTTGGTTCGCCGTTGGGCGCCATGCGGGCGATGTGAGCGGGGATCATTTCGACCAGCAACGAGAGTTCTCGCTCCCGCTCCCGCAAGGTCTCCACACTTTGGCGCAAAGTGAGCACCGCCGCCTGATGCTGCCTGGAAATGGCGGCCACGACGAGCGCCGAAAATGCAGAGATGGCCAGAAAAAGCTGCAGCATGATCTGGTTGTGCTTCTGGGACTCGGGATCGCCGGCAAATTGGCTGGCGCCGGATATCGTGAATACCGCCGTGATCAGAGCGAGGACGGTCAATGCTACGGCGGCGCCTCGGAACTCAAAGCGCACCGCGGCCCAAAGAAGAGGCGGCATGATGATGTAGGCGAAGGGCAGATAGCCGCTCAAGGAAAGGGCGGCGATACCAAGAAAGATCAGCCCCAGGACGCAAGCTTCCATCCACCGCGCCACCGAGAGCTGCGCCTTGCCGCGCCAGTTCTGGAACACGACCAGCGCCAGTGGCGCTACGATCAGGACTCCCGTCGCGTCTCCGATCCACCACAGCGGCCAAGCCGTCGCAAAGGTTTGCGATTGTATGCCAAACCACGAAAGCGCCGCACTTCCCACCGTCGCGCTTGCAACTGGCGCAACTCCAGCGGCCAGTGCGACGAATGCGAGAACGTCCCGCAACGTTTCCAGCCGAACTGGGCGCTTGCAGGCCTGGTTCACAAGCCATGCGCCGGCCACCGCTTCAAGAGCGTTGCCGGCAAAGATCAGGAAGGCCGCGGGCAGCGGAGTGTGGAACCACAAGAAGTTGCTGAACAGTTCTGCCACACAGGCCCCCAGCACCCACCACGGCCAGCTATACCTGGAGGCGAAGACAAGCGTAGCGATGAAAAGCCCGCTCGGAGGCCAAATGGAAATCCCTGTTCCAGGTATGATTGCGAGCGACTGGGCGAAGCCGCAGCCCAGGACATAGGCCGTAATAAAAAGCCCCAGATGTAAGAATTGGGGACGGTGCGACCAGACGCGCGACAACCTGCCTCTTTCAAGATCGCTGATCATGTTGCCGCGAATCAGGCCCGGTTCATTCGTCGCGAAAGATCGGCCACTTCCCGGTCCGGATCGGTCCAAGTCATGCGTTAACGCGCGCGTTGCGCTGGAATCGGTCTCGCCAAGTGAGTTGGGCGCTATCGTCATCGGGTGCCCCTGACGGACAAACAAACTCTGGAGATTGTCGGCGCTTCGTGTAGCACGTGCTCTTGATAGCTGGACTGGGCTGACGGACTCACGTAGCCACCCTAATCCCGCCACGCCCCAACCGCACCTCATGGAAATCCATGCATTGCACGGGCGGCGGCGCCCCTTCACCGAGAGCCGAAAAAACCAAGCGCTTACTGAGCGCCGCCAGTTATTGCGCAGCTTTCGCTTCAACCGGGAGGGTGAAGAAGAATGTCGCCCCACGTGGCACGCTATTCTCTGCCCAAAGGCGTCCGCCGTGAGACTCGATGATCGAACGGGAGATCGCGAGCCCCATGCCCATTCCGTTCCCTTTCGTTGTAAAGAACGGCTCGAATATCTTGTTGGGACGTTCGATACCCGGGCCTCGGTCGCGGACCTCGGTCTGGATCGTGTCCTCTATCCGGCGCACGCGCATTCCGAGAACCTTGTCGCCCGCCGTGTTGTCCATCGCCTCCATGCCGTTGCGAATGAGGTTGACCAGGACCTGCTGAATCTGGACGCGATCGAACGCAACCAGCGGAAGGTTGCTTTCGACGTCGATGTCCATGCGAACGCGACGCCGCATGGCTTCCTCGGCCATAAGGTCACGTGCTTCGGCAACGACGCTGGGGATCGGTGTGCTGGTTCTCATTTCAAGCGAAGGTCTGAACAAGGCACGGATGCGGCTGACGACATCCGCCGCCGAGTTGGCATCGCGGATGATACGCTCGGCCGTGATCTTCGCGCGCTCGACGTTCGGGGGCTCGGCGGACAGCCAACGGTGGCATGCGTTGGAGTTGGCGACGATGGCGGCCAGCGGCTGGTTCACCTCATGAGCGATGGATGCGGAGAGTTCGGCAAGGCTCGCCGCCTGGCTCGCACGCGCAAGTCTCTCTTGTGCCAGCCGAAGCTCCTCTTGTGTCCGCACCTCATTTTCGATGTCGAGGCAGATAACGTTCCACTGCACTATGGCGCCTTCAGCGTTGCGCATCGGCGCGGCGCGCGTCTCGACCCAGCGATATTCACCATCGAAGCGCCGCAGACGGTGCCGTCGCGCATACGGCTCGCCTGTGGACAGGCAATGGGCATATCTCTCTTTGACACCTGTCAGGTCGTCGGGATGAACACCGGCGTCGAGTGTGCCAGCCAGCCGGGACTTTCCCGCTTCGTCCAATTCCTCAAGATTGTATCCGAGGAATTCGCGGAGCTGCTGGCTGCGATATATCGGTTCGCCATCCGGCGCGGCGCAATCGATCATTGCCGGCAGCGTTTCAACGAGCTGCCAGAGAGCGCGTTCTCTCTCGCGCAGCGCCTCTTCGACGCGCAGCTGATCGTCGATGTCGTGCGTAAGGCCGTACCATTGGACGATGCGTCCACCCTGGTCCCGCAGCGGCTCCGCGCGGCCCTCCATCCAACGATAAACGCCATCGGCACGGCGCAGGCGATACTTCATGAAGAAGCGCTCGCCGGTGGCAAAGCAGCTGTCGAGTGCTTCCTTCAGGCTGGCTGCATCGTCGGGATGGACGACGGTGGCAATGAAGGCCGCCAGCAGGCTCGTGTCCGGCTTTTCCGCGTCCGCTATGTCCAGGCCGAGAAAATCTATCAGGCGCTTGTTGAAGAAGGTCGGCTCACCGTTGGGAGACAGCCGCCAGAGGTAGCTCGGAACCATGTTGACGAGCTGCGAGAGCTCTCGTTCCCGGTCGTGCAACGCGGCTTGCGTGGTCACCAGGTCATGGATGTCGACGCTCACGCCGTACCATTGGAGAATGCTGCCATCTTCGTCGCGCAGCGGCTCGGCGCGAGTCTCGGTCCAGCGATAGCCGCCGTCGGCCCGCCTCTGGCGATATCTCTGAACGTAAGGCACGCCCGTTGCGAATGAATGGCGGATCGCCTGCCGTGCGGTGTCGATATCGTCTGGATGGATCACGCTCAGCGACGGCGACCCGTCCGGGGCGGTGATGTCGTGGAGCGTGGCCCCGGTTACATCGGTGAACCGTTTGTTGACGTAGGAAGGCGTCCCTTCCCGTGTCGTACTCCAGATCAAAGCGGGCACGGTGTCGATCAGCTGCTGAAGGCGCCGCTCACTTTTGCGCAACGCCGCCTGCGCGCGCACCTCATCGTCGATGTCGAGAGAAACCCCGTACCACTGCACGACCGTTCCGTCGTCATCGCGTCGCGGCTCGATCCTACACTCAGCCCAGCGATAGGTGCCGTCTTTTTCGCGCCAGCGAAACCGCATAGCGGAGCCGCCGCCAGTTTCGAAACAGGTCAACAACGTGCGCTGCACCTCGGGCGCATCTTCGGGATGAATCACCTCGTGCAGCAACGTTTCGATGCCCGGCTCGCCGAGCGCATCAAAGTTCGCGATAACGGAGCGGAAATGGTCCTGGTATCGCTTGTTGAAGTAGACCGGCCCGCCGGTCGGCATCACACTCCAGATGCGGACCGGCACGGCGTCGATCATGTGCTGAAGTTGCTGCTCGCTCTGCCGCAACGCCGCTTCGGCGTGCATCTGATCGTCTATGTCGTGACAGAGGCCGTACCACTGGACGATGCGGCCAGCGTCATCGCGCATCGGCTCCGCCCGGCTCGACATCCAGCGATAGACGCCATCGGCACGGCGCAGGCGATAGCGCATCGCGAAGCTCGCACCGGTAGCGAAGCAACCACGGAGTGCATCGCCGAATGCTGCCGCGTCGTCCGGATGAACGGCGGCCTGTATCATCACCGCCAGCCGGCTCATGCCCGGTCGGTCCAGATCCGCTACATCGAGGCCGAGAAAGTCGACCATGCGCCCATTGAAGAAGATCGGCTCGCCGTCGGGATCGAGCCGCCAGATGTGACTCGGGACCATGTCCACGAGCTGCGAGAGTTCCCGCTCCCGGTCGCGCAATGCTGACTCGGCCCGCTTCTGGTCCTCAATGTCTATTGTCGTGCCGTACCATTGAACGATGCGCCCCTGGCTATCGCGAAAAGGTCGTCCTGAGCTTCGAAACCAGCGATAGACGCCATCGGCGCGCCGCAGGCGATGCTCGGTATCATAGGGATCGCCGGTTTCGAGGCAATGCCGCCATCTGGCGGCTACAGGATCATAATCGTCGGGATGGATGGCTCGACGCCAGCCGAACTCATCGTTGTCTTCGGAAGTGTTGAGACCCTCATGCGTGTTGCCGAGGAACGCCAGCGTGTTTGGGCTGACATAGGTGAATCTTCCGGCGGCATCGGCTGCCCACGCGTGGCCGGGCATGCTCTCGATGATTTGCAGCGCAAGCGTTGCTTCGGGGTCGATTTCGCCAAGTGAGTTGGACGCTGCTGTCATTGGCTTCTCCTGTCGGACAAAAAAGCCTGGGGACGGTCAGCGCTTGATATAGCACTTGTTTTCAATATCTGGACAGGCGAACTCACCGCCTAAATCTAGTTCCGCCATGCCTCGGCTGCATCTCATGGAAATCCATGCATTGCGCGGAGATATCGCCGCTACGGGGGCCCTAACGATGGCCTCGCGCGAGGAGCGACGCGGATCGATGCATCAACACCTACCACTGGGAATACGAGCCGGACAGGTAAGACGCTACCGCTCGTCGAAGCAGACAGCAGCCACATCGCGCCTGCGAAGAGCAGAATGCCAAATGGCGCAAGCGTGATCAGGCGCATCCCGGTCCTTTGGATGACGAAGCCGGACAACAGAACCTGATCGGTAGTTCGTACTGAACCTCAGCACAGGTCGTATTATCAGTCAGCCGGATTCAGGCGCGCGAACGTGCCGGCGCGGATCTCCGTAGTGCCGAAGACCGCCCACGAGAAAATCCACTTTGAAGTGTTTCCGGATCATCCTGTGGCAGCAATGATCGCAGAGAGCGCCCTCTTGAAGAGTTCGGTTGTCTTAACGTTCACCTATTTTGACAAGCGCAACACGCATTCGCTGTGCGCAGTTGCGAGGGTTCATGAAAACAACCCGCTATCTTGCCGCCGGCTAACGCGGTGCGACACGCAGCCCGGCGGCATCGAAGAGATGCATGCGCTCCGGCGGCAGAGCGAGGTTGATCGGCGGCCCTTGCGATTCAACGCCCTGCTGCTTGAGAACGGCGATAAGTTTGCTGTCGCCGGCAATGGTGGCGTGGACAACTGTTTCCGGTCCCAACGCCTCGGCCAGCGTTACCCGCGCTTCCACCGATCCCTTGCCGCCATTCGAAAGTTGGATGTCGTGTGGCCGGATGCCAAGCGTCGCGTCGTCTCCCGGTTTCAGCGCGACCCCGTCGGCGGCGATCGAGGCCGACAGCCCGCCTGGACCTTCGACACGCACCTCGGCGCCGCTTGCCGAACGCACCTTCACTGGCAGCAGGTTCATCCGCGGCGCGCCGATGAAGCCGGCGACGAACAGGTTGGCCGGCGCGTTGTAGAGATCGAGCGGCCGGCCGACCTGTTCGATCCGCCCCGAGCGCATGACCACGATGCGGTCCGCCAGCGTCATCGCCTCGATCTGGTCATGGGTGACGTAGATCATCGTGGTTGCCAGCCGCCGGTGCAGGCCCGCCAGTTCAGCGCGCATGGTGATGCGCAGTTCGGCATCGAGGTTGGACAGCGGTTCATCGAGCAGAAAGGCGGTCGGATTGCGCACCACCGCACGGCCGATCGCCACGCGCTGCTTCTGACCGCCCGACAATTGGCCGGGCCGGCGGTCTAGATAGGGAGCAATTTCCAGCATGCGCGTCGCTTCCGTGATCCGCGCGTCGATCTCGGCCTTCGGCATACGAATGTTTTCAAGCCCGAAGGCGAGGTTCTGGCGCACGCTCATGTGCGGGTAGAGCGCGTAAGACTGGAACACCATCGCCAGACCGCGTTGCGCGGCCGAAACGTTGGTGACGTCGACCCCGTCGATCTCGACCTTGCCGTCGGTCGGCCGATCGAGTCCGGCAATCAACCGCAGCAGCGTGGACTTGCCGCAACCCGACGGGCCGACGAGGACCAGCATCTCGCCGTCACCGACGTCGAGGTTGATACCGTGCAAGATCTTCATCTTGCCGTAAGCGCGATCGATGTTGGTCAGCGTTATCCGTCCCATGACATCCTCACTTCAGCCCCGTGCCGGCAATGCCGGAGGTGATGTAACGCTGCAGGAAGACGAAGACGAGGACGACGGGGATCATCGTCACCACGGTCATCGCCAGGATGTAGTGCCACTGCACGTTTAGCTGGCCGGCATAGGTGTTGAGGCCGACCTGGAGTGTGTAGAGTTCCTTGCGCGACAGCACCACCAGCGGCCACAGAAAGTCGTTCCAGCGCCAGACGACCGAGAAGATCGCCAGCACGGCGAGCGCCGGTGCTGCAAGCGGCAATACGATGCGCCAGTAGATCTGCCATTCGGAAGCGTTGTCCATGCGCGCCGCATCGAGCAGCTCGTCGGGGATGGTCAGCATATATTGGCGCAGCAGGAAGACGCCGGTTGGCGTCGCCACGGTCGGCAAGATCACGCCCCACAGCGAATCGAGCAGTCCGACGGCGCCCACCACCGAATAGAGCGGCACCAGGATGACCGACAGCGGCACCATCAGCGTACCGACGATCACAAGCATCGTCAGATCGCGACCGCGGAACTTGTATTTCGACAAGGCGAAGGCGGCCATCGAATTGGTGAGCAGCGTGATCAGCGTTGCCATTGCCGTCACAAAAACCGAATTGCGCAGATAGCGCAGGAAGTCGAAATGGACGAAGGGCTCGGTGTAATTCTCCGTCGCGAAGCCGATTTCGCGCACCGGCTGCCGGTCGGCGATGTTGACCTTCACGATATCGTTCGGCGCCTGCGGATCCATCATTTGCGCCACGATGCCGATGCGCCGCACCTCGGCCAGCACCTTGGTCGAACCATCCGGCAACTTCACCCTGTAGAGGGTCAGCGGCTTGTCGTAACCTTCGACCCTCGCGTGTTGGCTGACATAAGGCATTATGGTCGGCGGGAACTCGGCGAGCTGTGCCGGCGTCTTGAATGACGAACCCACCAGCCAGACGGCCGGGCCGAACATGATGACAACGCCGCCGAGCAGCCACAGCCAGCTCACGATATCCGTCCAGTGCCAGCCGCGACCGCCGCACCGGCGGGTCAGGAATGTCACGACCCGGCTCATTCGCGGGCTCCTTTCCGCTCACCCCGGCGTCCGACCTGCAGCTGAACCAAGGTCAGCACGACCAGCACCAACCCCATCAGGATCGAAGCCGCCGAAGCCAGCCCCGGATTGCGCAACAGGGAGGCGAAGCCGATCTCATAGATGTACTGCGTGATATAGAGGGTCGAGGTTCCCGGCCCTCCACCCGTCAGCACATAGACCTCGTCGAAGATCTGCACGGCGCGGATCAGCGCCAGTACGATGACGACAAGCAGATTCGGCATCAGCAGCGGCAGCGTGATGCGCCAGAACACCCGCGCCGGCTTCGTGCCGTCCATCTCGGCCGCTTCGTAAAGGTCGCGCGGGATCGCCTGCAATCCGGCAAGCAAGATCAGCGTATAGAAGCCCATATGTGCCCAAACCGAAACGCTGACCGCGGCGGTGAAAGCCCAGAAGCGGTCTGTCAGCCAGTTGTGCGGCTCGCCGCCCAGATCATGGACGATCAGGTTGAGCAGGCCCTGGCGCTGCAGGATCCAACGCCAGATCAGGCCGGTGACGACGGGCGACAGCAGCACCGGAAAGAAGAACACCGCGCGCCAGAAGCTGCGCCCGACGATCTCGCGGTTGAGGATCAACGCTGTCGCCATCGACACGACCGTCATCAGCGCCACCTGCACGACGACGAACAGGCCGGTATTGTGCACGGCCTTCCAGAAGAGATCCTTGTGGCAAGTGGCAGTGTCCAGGTAGTTGCCGCAATCGAGCAGGCGCTGATATTGCTCGAGCCCAACATAGGTTCGGTCCTGCAGGAAGTAGGCCGTTCCCGACGTGGCCGAATAGAAGAAGTTGATGATCATCGGCACCAGGACGAAAATGCCGAAGATCGCCATGTTTGGGGCGAGGAAGAACGCGGCCATGCCGCCGGTGCCCGTCGCTCGCTGCCAGAACTTCAGCGGCACGTTGACGATCGACGCCAGCCACACGACCGGCGCCGCGAGGGCGGCGCCAATCCATGCCTTCAGTGTCGCGGCGGCGATCACTTCGCCTCGGCAACCTTGTCGGCGATATCCTGGTCGATCCTGCCCCAGGCATCGTCGAGGCTGAGCTCGCCGGCCATCACCTGGCTGACGCGCGTCACCAGCGCGGCGAAGTAAGCGTTGGCCCACTTCCACGGCGGCAGCGCATCGGCCGCCGGCAGGGTTTCACCCGCCGCCTTGACGAACTTGTCGAGCGCCGGACCGACGTTCTTGTCGGCAGAAACCCATTTCAGCCCGCCCTTGTCTACGACGCCCGTGTGCGCGGGCAGAAACAGCGTGCGCTCGCTGAACTCTTTTACCACGTCTTCACGGGCTAGATAATCCATGACCTTGGCGACGTCCTTGGGGTTCTTCGTGTATTTGATGGCGACCAGCGCCGCGCCGCCCTTCACGCCCGAACAGCCTGCGGTACCGCAGGGCGAGCCGGTCGCCACCCAGTCGAAACTATCGCCGATCTTGGTCGATAGATTGGCGACCTGCCAGCTACCCGAATAATAAAACGGGATCTGGGCGTTGATGAAGTCGTCGGCGGCCGCGCGATAGGTCGAGCCTGCCGCCGAAACCCAGGTATCCTTCAGCATCAGGCCCTTGGCGGTCCAGTCGACGAGCTTGCCGACGAAAGCCTTGGTGCCGTCGTCCACTTTCGCCGGCATGCCATCGGGGCCGATATAGTTCGCTCCGAAGGAGACATTCGGACCCGAAATGCGGTGGCCGGAACGGTCGATGGCGAAGGCAGCCGGAAGCTGCTGGCTCTTCGCCACCTCGGCGGCGGCGTTGATCCAGTCGTCCCAGGTCGCCTTGTCACCGGGCAGCGGCACGCCGGCCTGTTCGAACAGCGTCTTGTTGGCGAAGCCGCCGGTGAGCGTGAGCTGGGTCATGAAACCCGGGATGGCGTTGGAGCCGTCGGGGCGCATCCAGTCCAGCGTATCAGCGAAATTGTCCTCCCAATATTTCGGATCGGCCACCAGTGGCCTGAGATCGAGCCAGTGCTGGGCAAGCTCCTTGATGTTTGTGACGCGGGCGATGTCCGGACCCTGGCCGGCTTCGAGCTGGATGGGCAACTGCTCCTGGATCACCTTGTAGGCGACGTTGTCGAGCGTGACGTGGATGTCGGGATTGTCCTTCATGAAGCGGTTCAGAATGTCCTGGATGACATCGCCCTCGACACCGTCCGAATACCACATGATGCGCACGTCGCCGGCAAACGCGCTGGTCGATGCGAGCAGGCTGACCGATAGCGCGGCCAGCAAAGTGCGGGTCTTATTCATGCTTCGTCTCCTCCTTTAGCGGGGCGGCGCCCCGATGGTTCAAGCCTGCTACGCCCTCCTCCTCTTGAGCGTCGCAGCCGATCTCCTCCCTACTCTCTGTGCTTCATGCGCATCGCCTCACCGCGCACGGTCCAGTTGGCCGGATCGAGTGTACGTCCCTCAGCCACGATCCTTGCGTCGGCGAGGAAATGCACCGTGCCGTATTCCGGATCCTCGACGATCAACTCGCCGTCGGGACCCGACCGCACCGACAGGTCCCCAAAAACGGCAGTCCAGGCGTCGAGGGCCGGCCGATTGGCATTCCGGTCACCGAGGCGAACGATCCATGTCGTCCTGCGTCCCGCCGCCCGCAGCTCGTTGCCGGCGGTCGGGCCGGCCACTACCTGCATGAGCGGCACATCCGTCTTCAGCATGACGAAGGCGTCGCCCGATTGCGCGAACGCCCGATCGCCACCCACTTGCACGGCATCGAAGGCACGTGCGGGGAACCAGGCGTGCGTGAAGTCGGGCTGTTCATCCGAGCAGGAGAAGCTGACGACTGCGAGGTCGCGGTATTGGTGAAGCCGGGGCAAAGTGCCTGAGCCACCCCAATATGATGGTCTGCCATATCCCGACTGCAGCACTTCGCCGGGGTGGTTGATCCAGATCTGCGCATCCGGATTCTTGCCCAGCCGGGCGTGAATGACGGTCTCCTGATAACCCCATTGGTTCCAGCGGTAGCCAGCGGCGCTGCCCATCGCATGGTCGCGCGTCTTGTAGTGGTAGAGCCGCGCGATGCGATCTTGTCCCTGCGCAAAAGTCCATTCCCACGCCGTATCGTCGGTGAGGGAAGCAATTGCTGCCAACCCGTCCGGAAGGCTCAAATCGTGATCCCGCAGGCACAATGCCAGCTGCGGCAGCGCGTGAAAGCGCATGCCGTAGTTGCCCTTGCCCCAAAGCATGCGGCAGATGCCGGATAATTCCAGGGAACGCGCGGCGCGCAGCGTGTGCTCATAGGAGCGGCCCTGCGCCCCGGTGAGGATGCCGCGATGCGCCGAGCGGGCGACGATTTCAAGCAGGCGTATGATTGCCTTGCCGGCACGTTCGGCGATGTCCTTGTCCGGGGCCAGCGCGTAGAGCGCGCACAGGCCCTTGAGGTCGATCGGGAAATAAGGCGCCGAGTTGAACTCGGCCATCTCCCATGCCTCGAAATGGTCGAGCCAGGCGCGTACACGCGCGGCTCCAACCGCGGACTGTTCGCGGCCAAGGCGGCCCGACCGCACGAACCGCACATCAGGCAACAGGCCCCCGGCAATATAGGCGGCGGTGTGGAAGAGCAGCGCGTGGTTCTCGGAGAAGTACCACTGCACATCATTGCCGGGCTCGTCCATCCAGTAGCGATAGCCGAGGATGGCGTTGTCGACGCGCGCGCGCAGGCTCGCTTCCAGCCGATCGCCATAGGCCTTGCGGCACCACAGCAGCGGCACCAGGATAAAGTCGGCGCAATCGTGACAATCCTCGATCGCCGGCAGCGTGCCGGAGATCATGGCGTCGGTCTCGGCGCCCTGCCGCCCGATCGCCAGGCGCGCCAGCGCGCGCACCGTATCGGCCTCGGCGTGACCGGCGACCTCGCGCAGGGCTTCATCTATCCGCGCGGTAAGCGTTTCCGGCGCATCGCCCTGACGGCGCGCGTGGCATATCTCGACGCCGAAGATACGCGATACGGCATGGTCTGCGACCGTCAGCGCTACCTTGAAATGGCGAAAGTCGGCCGGCAGCTGCTCGGTATCGGCGATCGGCAGCCGCGTCTGGCCCGCCGGCAGATGGAAGGCGAAGCGCACCGGCGTCTCGATCGACATGAAATCGCCTTCGATCTCGATCTCGACTTGCGCGTCGCGCGGCAGGGCCACGCCGGTGACGAGCGCCACCTCGCCGCCGTCATAGGCGGGACGGTCGAAATGCATGGCGTCAAGGGCTGCTTCCATCGCATCGGCAACGCCGCTCTCGACTTCGATCGGCAGTGCCACCGAAGCAGCCGGACCGGATAGATAATCGAGCTGGAAATAGTAGCGGGCGTCGCGCTCGGCGAGATCGTCGAACCACACGCGGATGTCGTTACGGCCGGCCCGCAGCGCGATCTTGAAATGCTCGGCACTTTCCAGGTTGCGGCCGTAGGGCGCCATCCAGCCGGCTTCCTCGCCATTGGCAAAGAGTGTGGCGCCGCCGCATGTGCGCAGCCGCACCAGCGCCTCGCCAGCCGAGGCCGCCTCGATGGTGGTCTCGGCCCAGGTTCCAAGCACCGTCGGCCGGAACCAGAAGCCCGATAGGTCGATGCGCGGCGAGGCGAAGGGCAGCCAGATGCGCTCGGCGCCGAATTCGGCGCTGACCTGTGGTCGCTTGCCGCGTCGTTCCCCTGCGAACTGCGTGCGGCACGGATATTCATGGGGAATGAAATTCTTGTGCTTGGTCAGGAAGAAGAAGGGATCCATCTCGCCTTGCATAGGCTGGTCGGCCACGTCGTAGCGTTGCTCGGCGATAGACCCGAGCCGCCAATAGACGATTGGCTGCCCCGCCATGAGCGGCCGGCGCAGCGTAAAATCCGTGCGAACGCTTTGCGCGGCCTCGCTCATCGCAAATCCTTCACGGCAACTGGATCGACATCGGTGTAGGCCTGGTTCTCGCCGGTCATGCCCCAGACGAAGGCATAGGGGCCGGTGCCGGCACCCATATGGATAGACCAGGCAGGCGACAGGACGACGTCGCCGTCGGCGACCATCAGGTGGCGCGTCTTGTCTGGCCGGCCCATCAGATGGATTACACGGTCGGCCTCGGCGAGGTCGAAATAGCAATAAGCTTCCATGCGCCGCTCATGCAGATGCGGCGGCATGGTGTTCCACACACTGCCCGGCGCGAGGTCGGTGATCCCCATCAGCAAGAGGCAGGACGGGGCCACTTCGGGATGGATGTACATACGCAGCGTGCGCCTGTTCGCACGGGCCTCCTCGCCGAGCACAAGCGGCCTGGCTTCGCTGCTGACGATGAGACGGTGCGCAATATCGGCGCCAGCCGGCACCGAGTTCATGTAGAAGCGTGCCGGCCTCTCCGGATCGTCGCTCTCCAGCGTCACCTCACGCGCTCCGCGTCCGACATAGACGATGTCGCGGTTAGCCACGTGAAAGCGCCGGCCGTCCACCGCGACCGTGCCATTGCCGCCGAGATTGGCGATGCCCATCTCGCGCGCGTCAAAGAAGAGCGGGGTGCCGACTTCGGCCCCGTTGCCGAATGCCAGCGGGTTGGCCAGCGGCACCGCGCCACCGACGATCATGCGGTCGACATGGGTGTAGACGAATTCGATCGCGCCAGGCCGGAACAAGCCGTCGACGAGGAACTCGGCCCTCAGCCGGTCCGTGTCCATGCCGGCAATATCGCCCGGCGACGCGCCATAGAGCGTCCGCATCATGCCGCCTCCACCTTCGACTGCAGATGCCGCGCCCCTTCGGTCAGGCACAGAATGGCCAGCGCCTGCCCGTAGCCCGTCGGATGGATGGGTATATCGCGATAGAACTGCAGGTCGGCGCCCATGCGTGTGCCATAGGACACGTTCGCCACCACACCTTTGTCATCGATGTTGGCCACCACGGCTTCCAAGGCGCGGAGGCCGGCGGCACGGCACTCTGTCGAGCCGATTCCGAGCCGCGCGGCCTTCATCAACCCGTAGCCGAAGCCGGCCGTGGCGGAAATCTCCTCGTAAGATGTCGGGTCGTCGAGCAGAGTGTGCCATGCGCCCGAACCTGCCTGCACCTCGAGCAGGGCGTTGATCTGCGTGTCCAGCACGCCGAGCAGATAGGCCCGGACCGAAGGTGCAATTTCGGCGAACTCCACCAGTTCCAGGATGCCGACGGTAATCCAGGCATTGCCTCTCGCCCAACGCGCGCGGGCGAAATTGTGCCGTCCCGCGAACGTCCAGCCGTGAAACCACAGCCCTGATGCCGGGTCAGCGAGATAACGGGCGTGGACCAGGAATTGCCTTTCTGCTTCCTCGACGAAGCGACGCTGGCCGGCAGCCTGGCCGTAGGATGCGAGGAACAGCGCCACCATGAACAGCGTGTCGTCCCACAATTCGTCGTCGTTGACCCGGTCCGAAACATCATGCTGGAAACCGCCTTCGGGCGTCCGCGGCAAGGCGGTGGCCACCCGCTCGGACCATTCGCGCAGCACCGGCTCGAAGCGCGGCTGGCGCCGGCGCCGCCACAATTCGCTTAGCGCCAAAAGGGGCGCGGTGGTGTTGACGTTCATCGCAGGGAGACCGGCAGCGATGCGTCGGTCGTACCAGGCCTCGATCGTCTGCAGCAGCCGATCGTCGCCGGTCTGCGCCCACAGCCGAACCAGCCCGTAGAGCCCGACGCCTTGCGGCCATTCCCAGCTGTCGAAGCTGACATAGTCGCCCGGCGTGCCGTCGAGATTCGGCTCATGGAACCGCCCGTCATGACGCAAGCCGGTCATGCCCGCCACGAGGCTGGCAAGCGCGGAATTCAGGCGTTCGGCCGATAGCGGCATCACTCCTCCCGTTTCTCCCGCTTCATCAGAACTGTTTCACAGCCATTTTTCTTGCGCAATCTGAAAATTTTTTGCATTAATCGGATGACTTTGCCGGAGACGACGGAGCGGATGAATATCCAGGGCAAGCGCGGCCGCCCCAGCCGCCGCATTCGACTTGAGGAGATCGCGGCGCGTTGCGGCGTGTCGGTCAGCACCGCCTCCCGTGCGCTGAGCGGTGTCGGCGGCGTGAGGGACGAGCTTCGCACCAGGATCATCGAAACGGCGAAGTCGATGAACTATGCCATTCCCGCCTCGGTTGCCGGCCGCAAGGTCATCCTGGCCGCAAGCAGCGTGGCAATGGTGGACAGTGCCCGCAATCAGTTCACCTACCATGTCCTTGATGGACTCAACGAGCGCGCCCGGTTGCTGGGCGTCGAACTCGTGACCCGGCCGGTTTCGGCGCCCGAGGACGAAATCGCGCTGCTGGGTGAATCCGAGCGCGACGACAGCGTCGCCGGCTGCCTGTTTCTGACGCTGGACGATGACGATGTGCTGACGCTGACAGCCGGATTCGCCAAGCCGATCGTGCTCGTCAACGGCGACGATCCCTCGATGCGCCATTCGAGTGTGACGCCCTGCAATCGCTCTGCCGCCATGCTTGCGGCGCAGCATCTGATCGGCCTCGGCCACCGCCGCATCCTGTTCCTGATGCGGCGTGGCCGGCGCACGATCGAGCGGCGTTATGAAGGTTGGCGCGACGCGCTGATCACGGCCGGCATTGCCGGCTTCGACGACTTCGTGGTCGAGGTGCAGGACTGGCTGCCGGAACTTGCGAGCAGGGCCGTGACCGAGCGCATCGCGGCCCGTGGCCTCGATTTCACCGCCGTGCTGACGGCCGGCGACAGCTTGGCGTTTGGTGCCATCGCCGGCGTCCAGGAGGCCGGATATTCGGTGCCTGGCGATGTGTCCGTGGTCGGTATGGACGACTTGCCGCTCGCTGCCTTCTGCAACCCGCCGCTGACGGCGATGCACATTCCCATGCGCGAGATCGGATCGGCGGCGCTTAGCCTGCTGCTCGACGATATGGCCCATTCGGGGTCGCCGCCGCGTCGCGTCGAACTTGCCTGCAATCTCGTGGTGCGCCAGTCGACGGCACCAGCCCGAAGCGGCGCCGGCGGTCATCAACTGGCCTCTTGAGCGCGCGACTTGCCGCCAGCAAAGAGCAGCGGCAAACCCTCTTGCGTCTGCAGTTCAAGGACACGTCCAAGCAGGATCATATGGTCGCCAGCCGGGAAGCGGTCGGCGACGCTGCATTCGAACCGCGCCAGTGCGCGCGGCAGCAATGGCACGCCGTGCTCGCTCCACGACAGGTCAAGATCGGCAAAGTCCGTCCCCGACTTCGAAAAACGCCAGCACAGATCGATTTGATCTTCCGCCAGCACGTGAATGGCGTAGTGCGCGGAATTGGCGAAGGCTTCGAACCGGCGCGAGTGGCGGCCGATAGACCAGAGCACCAGCGGCGGATCGAGCGACACGGATGAGAAGCTGTTGGCAGTGATTGCGACCGGGCCGTCGGCCGTGCCTGTGGTGACGACCGTGACGCCGGTGGCGAAGCGCCCGAAGGCATTGCGCAAAAGGCGTGGATCGCACACGACATGCTCCATCAGCGGCGCTCCCCCGTTCCCAATGGTGTCGCCGGGGTCCGTTCCGGCACACGGCCATAGGCGTGCGGGAGCGAGCATGTCTTGAGCTGGGGCAACACCTTGGTGCCGAAATGACGCGCCTCGTCGAGATGCGGGTAGCCGGAAAAGATGAAGGCGCGGATCCCCATCTTCATATACGTCTCGATTTCCGACAGAACCTGATCGGCCGAGCCCACGAGCGCCGCGCCGCAACCAGAGCGCGCCCGCCCGACGCCCGTCCACAGATGCGGCTCGACATAGCCTTCGGCATCGGCGATCTGGCGGTTCCTGGCCTGGTGCGATACGCCGAGCGATCGGGCGTCGAGCGCGCGCTCGCGGATCGCCCTGCCCTGCTCGTTGTCCAGCTTCGAAACCAGCTCCCGGGCAAATTCCTTTGCCTCGGCCTCGGTATCGCGCACGATCATGTGGACGCGCAGGCCGTAGTCGAGCGTCCGCCCATGGCGCTCGGCGCGTTCGTGTACGGCCTTCATGCGGCCGGCAAGTTCCTCCCTGGTTTCCGGCCACATCAGGTAGACATCGCACTGTTCGGCGCAAAGCTCGAGCGCGTCGGGCGAATAACCGCCGAAATAGAGCAGCGGGCCGCCATTTTGCTGATAGGGCTTCGCTGGCGCCGTCGAGAGTCCTTTATAGCGATAGACCTCGCCCTCGAAATCGATGCTGTCCCTGGTCCAGGCCTGGCGCAGGATCTGCACAACCTCGCGCGAACGCTGATAACGGTAGGCGCTGTCGGCTGTCTCGCCCGGAAAGTCCGACGAAATGATGTTCACCGTCAGCCGGCCTTCCAGCATGTGATCCAGCGTCGCAATCGTGCGCGCCAGCATGATCGGCTGCATCTCGCCGCAGCGCACAGCGGCTAGCAGATTGATCTTCGAGGTGATCGGCGCGCAGCCGGCTACGAAGCTCAGCGTGTCCTGGCCGACCTGATAGGACGACGGACACAAGATGTTGCGGAAACCTAGTTCCTCGGACGTCTTCACGATCTCAGAGCAATGCGCCCAGCTCGAGCGCAACGCGCCGTCCGGCACACCGAGATAGCGATAGTCGTCCGAGCAGAGTGCGGCGAACCACGAGACTTCGGCTGCATCGAGATCCGGCGAGGTGATTGGGACGATGCTCATTGCCACTCTTCAAAAAAGAAGCCCGGGCCATTCTTCAAAGAGGTCCGGAGCTGCGAATAGGGCTTGCGTAGCATTCGTTTTGGTGTAGATCAATACTGTATCAATTTGAGCCAAACCCGAAACCGGGATGCGATTGGACACCGGATGCATTTGACAAGGGCGGACCCCGGCCACCGATCCAGCCAGATGCGCGGTCCCTTGCCTGTGCACTTGCAGACCAGCGAAATGCTGATCCGCGAAATCGCGGCCGGACGGCTGGCCGACGGGGCGCGGTTGCCGCCCGAGCGCGAGATGGCCGCGAGCCTTGGGATTGCCGTCGGCACGCTCAGGAGGGCGCTGGCAGATTTGACCGAAAAGGGCCTTCTCGACCGCATCCAGGGCTCGGGTAACTATGTGCGGGCGCGCGGCGACTTGCTCGGGGTCTATGCCTTTTTTCGCCTGGAGCGCATCGGCGGTGGCGGCCTGCCGAGCGCCGACGTGCTGTCCGTCGAGCGGCTGCCCAAGCCCGCCGACCTGCCGCAATTCGGCAGCGCCGGCGAAGCCCACCGTATACGCCGGCTGCGGCGGCTCGACGGCGAGCCGGCCGCGGTCGAGGAGATCTGGCTGGACGTCAGCCGCGCCGAGCGGCTCAAGCGCGAGGATTTGTCGGAATCCCTCTATCTCCACTACCGGCTCGCGCTCGGCTTTTCGATCGTTCGCGCCGAAGACCATGTTGCCGTCGCGCCTGCGCCGGACTGGGCCCCGCTCGAATTCAGGCCAACGCCGGGGACGGTCGTGGGGTTCATAGAACGTATCGCCTGGGCTGGCGACGGCGCCAGCGCTGAATATTCCCGCAGCTGGTTCGATCCGGGCGCGGCGCGGTACGTCACGCGTTTCAGATAGGCCGGAGGAAGACGCAGCGTGACCAGATCATCGATCGGCTACGGCATCATCGGCTGCGGCATGATGGGCCGCGAGCATATCCGCAATGTCGCTCTGTTGCCCGACGCGCGTGTGGCCGCGATCTTCGAGCCGGACCCCGGCATGTTGGCGGCGTCGCTGGCGACGGCGTCGGGCGCGCGATCGGCGGCAGCGATCGCCGAACTGCTGGCCATGGATGAGGTGGACTGCGTCTTGATTGCCAGCCCCAACCACCAGCACCTCGGTCAGATGGAGCAGATCGCCGCACTTCGACCACTGCCGGTACTGGTGGAAAAGCCGCTCTTCACCGAGGGCGCCGACGAGGGGCGGATCGCGGCGTTGAAAGCTCGGCTTCCGCTCGTCTGGGTGGCCATGGAATATCGCTATATGCCCCCCGTCGCCGTATTCGTCGAGCAGGCGCGCCACGCCACCGGCGGCATCCGCATGCTGACGATCCGCGAGCATCGCTTCCCGTTTCTGGCCAAGGTCGGCGACTGGAACCGCTTCAACCGCAACACCGGCGGCACGTTCGTCGAGAAGTGCTGCCACTTCTTTGACCTCATGCGGCTGATCCTCGGATCGGACCCCGTCCGCGTGATGGCGAGCGCTGGACAGGCCGTAAACCATCTCGACGAACGCTATGGCGGTGAGAGGCCGGATATCCTTGACCATGGCTATGTGCTGGTTGATTTCGCGAGCGGCGCGCGCGCCATGCTGGAACTGTGCATGTTTGCCGAGGGCAGCCGCTACCAGGAGGAACTCTGCGCTGTCGGCGGCGACGGAAAGATCGAATGTCTGGTGCCCGGACCAGGCCGTTTCTGGCCGACCCACCTTGGCCCTGCGCCAGTGCCCCAGTTGATCGTTAGTCCGCGCAATCCGCCTGGACCACGCGTACTGGAAATTGCCGTCGACCCCCGGCTGCTCGAGGCAGGCGACCATAACGGTTCGACCTATTTCGAGCACGCCCGCTTCACCGCTGCGGTGCGCGGACAAGGCAAGGTGGAAGTGACCTTGCAAGACGGCTGGTGGGCCGTCGTCATGGGTCTTGCCGCCCAGAGATCGGCCCGCGAAGGCCGCGCCATCGAACTCGCCGGTGAATTCGCGTTGCCGACCTAGGCCGACGACGCATTACCGGACCACCGAGTCAGATGCGCCGACCGGTTGCTGCGTCGAACAGATGCGCACATGCGCGGTCGATCTCGATCCGCACCCCTTCGCCTTGCTTGAGCGCAAGCCTTTCTCGGAACAGGCAGGAAATTTCTTCACCGGAGCAGTCGACCTTGGCGAAGATTTCCGAGCCTGTCGCCTCGAGAAGCGTGATCGTGCCCGGCACGCCCTGCCCGGTTGCCCGGATATGTTCCGGTCGAATGCCGTAGACGAGTTCGCGTCCCGCGGCATCCGCCGGCTGGGCGCCTTCCGGCAACGGCAGGATCAACCCGCCGGCGCTGCGGAACACGCCCTCCTCGATGCGGCCGGCAATGAAGTTCATAGCGGGCGAGCCGATGAAACCGGCAACGAAGAGGTTGGCCGGATGGTCGTAGAGGTCCAGTGGCGCGCCGATCTGCTCGACCAGGCCGTCATGCAGCACGACGATCTTGTCGGCCATCGTCATGGCCTCGATCTGGTCGTGCGTGACATAGATCGTCGTGGTACCCAGCCGCTGGTGGAGGGCCTTGATCTCGCCGCGCATCTGGACGCGCAACTTGGCATCGAGGTTGGAGAGCGGCTCGTCGAACAGGAAGACCTGCGGGTCGCGTACGATCGCGCGACCCATGGCAACGCGCTGGCGCTGGCCGCCCGAAAGCTGGCGCGGATAGCGGTCAAGCAGCTTTTCCAGGCCGAGGATGCCGGCTGCCTTCCGGACCCGGCCAGCGGTGTCGGCCGGATCGGCTCTCTTGATCTTGAGGGCAAAGCCCATATTGTCGGCCACAGTCATATGCGGATAGAGCGCATAATTCTGGAACACCATGGCGATGTTCCTGTCCCGCGCGCGCAGATTGTTGACCATACGCTCGCCGATGGCGATCTTTCCGCCGGAGATCGTCTCAAGGCCTGCGATCATGCGCAGCAGCGTCGATTTTCCGCATCCCGACGGGCCGACCAGGATGACGAACTCGCCGTCGGCGATATCGACGCTGACGTCGTGAATGATCTTGGTGGCCCCGAAGGCCTTCTCCACGTTGTTGATCGTTACCGATGCCATTGGAGCTTTCCTGGAAAAAGAGTGATGTCAGGGCGGGCCCTCAGCCGCCCTTGACGGCGCCGGCGGTCAGCCCCGCGACGATCTGCCTTTGCGCGAACATGGTCAGGATCAGCACCGGCAACGTCACCACCAGCGCCGCCGCGGCGAGCGGCCCCCAGCTCACCTGCTCGTAGGACAGCATGTTGTAGACGGCGACCGGCAGTGTGCGCGTCTCACGGCTGGCAAGCACCACGCCGAAGACGAAATTGTTCCACGAGAAGATCACGGACAGGATGAAGGCGACGACGATGCCCGGCTTGGCGATGGGCAGGGCAACCAGCCGGAAAACCTGCCAGGAGCTGGCGCCGTCGATGTTGGCCGCCTCTTCCAGTTCCATCGGCGTGGTCTCGAAATAGCCGATCATCACCCACACCACGATCGGCACCGTCACCACCAGATGGATGATGATCTGCGGCCACAGCGTGCCGAGTATCCCGATCCATTGGAACAGCAGAAACAGCGGGATGAGATAGGATAGCCCAGGCGTCATGCGGGCGATCATGATGACGACCGCCGATCGTTCAGCCTTGAGCCGTGCGATGCCATAGCCGGCCGGTACGCCGATCAGCAGCGCCAGCAAGGTCGCCGTGCCGGTCACCAGAACCGAATTCCAGAGATAGAGCAGGAAATTGTTCTCCTCGAATACCTTTACATAGTTCGACCAGGCGAAGCGTTCGGGGATCAGGATCGGCGGATAGGCACCGTTGTCGATCTCGAATTTCAGCGACAGCGAGATCATCCAGAGGAAGAACAAGATCGCCGGGGAGACGAAAACCAGGGCAGCGAAAAACAGACCGATCTGGTTGAGCAGCCGTGAACTCATCTATTTGCCCTCCGTATCGATCCACTGCGAGCGTTGGCGCAGCATCAGCAGGACAAACGACAGGGCCACGATGACAATGAAGAACACCACGGCCATGGCCGAGCCGTAGCCGATATCGTAGTAGGAGAAGGCGGTGTTGTAGAGATAGATGTTGATGGTCTCCGACGCCGTTCCCGGCCCGCCCTGGGTCATCGCGTAGATGATGTCGAAGCTCTTCAGCGCATCGATGGTGCGGATGATGACCGCGATCATCAGGAACGGCGCGATCATCGGCAGAGTGAGATAGCGGAATTGCTGCCAGGCATTGGCGCCGTCGATCTCGGCGCTTTCGAAGGGCTCGCGCGGCACCGAGGCCAGCCCGCCAAGCACGATCAGCATGACCAGCGGCGTCCACTGCCAGGTCTCGACCGCAACCAGCGACGGGATGACCGTGTTGGCGTTGAATATCCATTCCTGAGCCGGGATGCCGACCAGCGACAGCAGGTAGTTGAGCACGCCAAGCTGAGGATGGAACATCATTGTCCAAACCAGTGCGACGGCAACGGGTGTCGCCATCATCGGCATGACGAAGACGCCGCGCAGCAAGCCGCGCAGCGGAAACCTGGCATCGAAGATCAGGGCGGCCAGAGTGCCCAGCAGCATCGGCGCTGCAACCGAGAGGAAGGTGTAGGTCAACGTATGAACAAGGGATTCCCAGAAACGTGGGTCGCTGGCCAGGCGGAGATAGTTTTCCATGCCGGCAAAGCTCCGCGACTGGCCGAGCGTCCAGCGATTGACGCTCATCCACAGGGTGAAAGCCCAGGGGAAAACGATGACGGCGCCGACGACGACGAGTGCGGGGACAACGAAAGGCCAGTAGTTGGGAGCCAGCCGGATCGTCTGGCTCCCGTCGACAACCGGCATCGTCACCCCGGTCTGTTCTGGGGTGGTGGCCGACATCAGCCCTGCTCGCTCCTGTCGAGAACCGGCTGGAATTGTTCGGTGGCCTTCTTCAGCTCCGCGGCTGGATCGGCGCCGGCAATCATGTTGGTCAGCGCCACGCCATAAATGTCGCGGAATTCCGTGACGGGGATGATGACCGGCAGTGCCAGCCGACTGATATTGCCCGAGCCGACCACGGCATCAAGCCAGCTTGCCGGCATGGTGACGCCTTCGCGCACCTTGGGATCCTCCAGCACGGATTTGCGGAACGGAACGCCGGCGCCGGCCTGCAACAGCCGTGCACCCATGGTTGGCGATACCGCCCACTGGCAGAACAGATAGGCAGCCTCCTTCTTCTCGCTGGCGGCGGTAACGCCAATCCCGTCGCCGAAGGTGCCCGAGGCATGCGCCTTGGGACCCTTGGGCATCACGCCGTAACCGACCTTGCCGACCACCCTCGATTTTTCCGGATTTTCCATCGGCGGGGCAAAACCCACGCCGTCGAGCCACATGCCGATCTTGCCCTGCAGGAAGGCCGACTGTGCTTCGGCCCAGTTGAACCCGGTAACGCCCGGAGGGGCGGACTTGGTCATCAATCTTTGATAGAGCGCGGCAGCCTCGATCGCCTCGGGAGCCTCGGTGCGCAGCTTGCCCTTGTCATCTAGCGGCGTCATGTCGTAGCCGAGCATCAGCGACGTCCACACCGGCGTGTTTGCGTTCTTGAGCCCGCGGGCGACGAAGCCGTATGTATTGGTCGAGGGGTCGGTCAGCGCTTCGGCGGCTGCCACCAGTTGCTCGAAGGTCTCTGGGTATTTGAGGCCCTTGGCCTCGAACAGCTCCTTGTTCCAATACAGGATCCAGTAGTCCACCGAGAACGGTAGCGAGCGCAGCACGCCCTGGCCGTCCTTGGCAAACAGAATGCCGGCTTCGGCGAAGTCGCTTTCGACCAGCGCCGGGTCGGTGAGCGACGGATCGGCGAGATAGCCGGCGATGTCGGCCAGCCAGCCACCCTTCTCGAACTGGCGCTTCTGCACGTGGTAGCTCAGATGCACGACGTCGAAGCTCGGCTTGCCCGAGCTCAACTCGATCACCGTCTTCTGGCGCTGCTGCTGCTCGGGCGTTGCCTCGGCATTGACCTTGATGCCGGTCAGTTCCTCGAACTCGGCGAGATATTTCAGGATGGTGTCGCTGCGCGGGCTTTTCACCAGATTGACGTCAAGCGTCGTCCCGGCAAAGCGTTTCCAGTCAACGCCTGCGGCAAAGCCGGGGCGAAGCCCCACAAGGCCGGCAGCGGTTAGCGCCGCGGTTCCGGCAAGGAGTTGCCTCCTGGTTGGGTTGAACAGATTGGACGACATTTCTTCCTCCCGGTTGCTGTCGTTGTGGATGCGCCGCGAACCGCGGCGCGGCTATATTTCCTCAGATCTGGAGCGCCAGCCGGCGCGCATTGTCGATATGCAGACTGATCGCTTCAACCGCTTTTTGCGGATTGCGGCTCTCCATGGCTTCGATGACCGCCAAATGTTCGCGCATCACCGGCACCACACGACCGTCGATGCGGAAACGCTCCTGGTGGATCAGCCGGATTTTCACCGAGTTGACCAGATAGGCCTTGGCGATAATCTCGTTGCCGAGCGCATTGATGAAGGTGTCGTGCATCGCCCAGTCGATGTTCTGGGCCTTGGCTTCCATTTCCGGCGTCGGCGCCTGCCCGAGAGCTTGAGCCAGCATCTCTTCATGTTCGCGCCGCATGCGGGCAAGTTCGGCATCAGAAGCGCTGGTCGTGAATAGCGCCACTGCCTCGCGTTCCATGAACAACCGAAACTGGAACGCCTCGCGGATCAGATTGATATCGATATGCGCGATCTGCATGCCGCGCTGCGGGATGGTGGTCAGCAGTCCCTCGGCCTCGAGACGCGGGACGATCTCGCGAATGGCACCCAGCGGCAGCCCGGTGAAAGCGACCAGTTCGCGCTGTGACACGAACTGCCCCGGCCGCAGATCGCGGGCCAGCAAATGCCGCGTGAAGCTGGCATAGGCCTTCTCCCGGAGAGTGATCGGTTCGCTGCCGTCTTCCACTTAAGCTCGCTTCCTTGTCGGTCAGCCTGGCCTTGTCGGTCAGGCCGCCTCTGTCGCAAACAGCCTGTCGTAGGCAGCGGCAAGCTGCCGCTGTCCCTGCGGATCGATCGCCTCTAGGGGCGGACGGACCGCCAGCCAGCGCTCGTCGCCGGTCTTGCGCGCGACCATGACCTTCACCGCCGGCGTGACCGGGTATTTGAGCAATTCGAGCACGAAGTCTTCGACGCGTGGGTCGTCGCCCCCGTTTTCGACCATTGCCCGGATTTCGCCGGTAACAAAATTAGCCATGCCGGAAATCGCGCCCTGTCCGCCGCGGCGCACGCTTCTCGCCAGATGCCGTTCGTCGCCGATGAGGATCACCAGATCGCCGTGCGCCTCAAGCAGCGCCTCACTGTAGCTCCAGTCCCCGCCGGAATCCTTCACCCCGGCCACCACTGCGGGAAAAGCGGCGCGCAGCCGGCCGATCAGCCCAAGCGGGAGCGGCACCATGGTGACTGAGGGGATGTTATAGAGCAGCACGTCGCGCGCCAGCGGACCGAGTGCGGCGAAGACGGCGGAAAACCATCCGAACAGCCCGTCCTCGCCGACATTCTTGAAGTAGCTCGGCGGAGCGAGCAGAATGTTGCGAACGCCGCGCTGCAAAGCGTGCCGGGCCTGATCGGCGGCATCTTCGGCTGCATCGACCAGCACTCCGGCGACGAGCTGATGTGGCGGAATACCGGCCGCCAGCATGGCCTCGGTGACGATCCGTCGCTCGTCGGTGCCGACCGAGGCTCCTTCGCCGGTGGTGCCGAACAGCGTCGCGCTGCTGCAGCCGGCGCCAAGGCAGGCTCGGGCATGCGCGATCATCGGCGCGAGCGCTATCTGCCCCGACGGGTCGAAGGGTGTGGTCAGGGCAACCGAAAGACCAAAGCGGGAAGCCAATGCGATCTCCGTTGAAATCAATGTGGACGTAGCGTTAGCACGCTAACATGTCAGATGTAAACGGGTGACCTTGCCAACTCGGCATCGCCGAACGGCGCTGCCGCGGCAGCGCCATCGCCGATCATTTTCCGCCGCTCGAACATCACATATGCAGCTGTCCCCGAGCCTCTGCGGGATTGGCTGGACGAGGCAGCCTAAGCTCGATCAAGTGGCGACGAGGTGGCCGTCGCCAACATCTTCGAGCTTGAGTTTCCGGGGCTCGTCACCGATGCGCCGCACAGCGCTTGGAATTTCGCTGTCCAAACGGGCGAACCTGGCGCGGCGCCGGCCTGGATCGGGAACCGGAACGGCTTCGATCAGCCGCTTTGTGTAAGGATGGCGTGGGTTGGAGAAAATCTGGTCGCGGGTGCCCATCTCGACGATCTGCCCCAGATACATTACCGCCACGCGATCGGAGATGTTCTCGACCACCGCCATGTCGTGCGAGATGAAGAGATATGCGACGCCGAATTCGCGCTGCAGCTCCTTCAGCAATCTTAACACGCGCGCCTGCACCGACACGTCGAGAGCAGAGACGCTCTCGTCGGCAATGATCAGCTTTGGTCGCAGCGCCAGCGCCCGTGCAATGCAGATTCGCTGGCGCTGCCCGCCGGAGAATTCGTGGGGATAGCGCTCCATCTGGTCAGCGGAGAGGCCGACGCGTTCGAACAGAGCGGCGATCTGGGCATGCCGTTGCTCTCTGTCGCCGAGGCCGTGGATCAGCAGAGGCTCGGCGACGAGATCGCCGACCCGCATGCGCGGGTCGAGGGACGCGAAGGGATCCTGAAAGATCATCTGCACATTGCGGCGGACAGCCTTGCGCTCCTTGCGGCTGAGCGCCGACAGGTCGTGGCCGCCGATTGAAATGCTGCCGGTGAAGGGCACCAGTCCGGCGATCGCCTTGGCCGTCGTCGACTTGCCGCAGCCCGATTCGCCGACCAGCGACAGGGTTTCGTGCGGCGCGATCGAGAAACTCACGCCTTCGACCGCGTGCACGCTGCGGTCAACGCGGCCGAAGAAGCCGCCGTGCAGGTCGAAGCGGACGTGAAGATCGCTGACAGATACAAGCTCGGCCGGCATGTTGGCGGCATCTTGTCGGTCTTCGGCCGTCCGTCCGCCGCCGATACGCGGCACGGCGGCCAGAAGCTCGCGTGTATAGTCGGCCTGCGGGCGATTGAAGATGTCAGCCGCCCTGCCCTGCTCGACCATCCGGCCATCGCGCATGATGATGACGCGGTCCGCCATCTCGGCGACGACGCCCATGTCGTGCGTGATCAGGATAACACTGGTGCCGTGCTCGCGCTGCAGGTCGCGCAGCAGCTCCAGCACCTCGCCCTGAACCGTGACATCGAGGGCGGTCGTCGGCTCATCGGCGATCAGCACGTCCGGGTTCAGGGCCAGAGCCATGGCAATCATCACGCGCTGGCGCATGCCGCCTGAGAGTTCGTGGGGATAGTGCTCGAGCCTCCGTTCGGCATCCGGAATTCGGACTGCCTTCAGCGCCTCGAGCGCCCTCAGCCGCGAGTTGGAGCGCGACATCGAGGTGTGTGCCTCGATCGCCTCCGTCAGCTGACGGCCGACGGACAGAACCGGATTGAGCGATGTCATCGGTTCCTGAAAGATCATGGCAATACGGTTGCCGCGGATGCGGCGCATGCCGCTCTCGCTGAGAGCGGCGAGATCCTGATTGCCGAGCCGGATGGAGCCTGATCCGATGCGTGCCGCCGGCTGCGGCAGCAAGCCCATGATGGCCAGCGCCGTCATCGACTTGCCGGAACCGGACTCGCCGGCGATGCAAAGCGTTTCGCCGCGCATCAGGCCGAATGTCAGGTCGGAAACGACGTCGCGCTCGCCCTCCTCGCCGCGCACGGCGACGCTCAGACCTGAGACGCTGAGTACCGGCCTGACAGAGCCACTCTCCGCGGCGGCCTGCCCGGATCGTTTGATGTCCTCCACCTTCATTCAAAGACGCAGCGGGGGAAGTAGAACGAAACCACCCAGTTGGGCATGTCGACGATCTCGCTGATGCGCAGGTCACCGCAAACCGAGACGAGCATATAGGCATCTACCGGATCCATGCGGTAGCGGCCGGAGAGCAGGTCGATCATCTGGGAAACGGCGCTCCTGGCGCCGTCCATCAGATCCGGCCCGATACCGGTTGTCACCTCGTAGCCCTTGGCGTCGAGATGCCGCGACACCGGACCGGGCGTTGTGAAACGCGGCGTCCGCAGCCGGGCATCCTTGACCAGATCGAGCGTCAGCACGGCGTTCATGGGGCTCTCGATCGCCGTGCCGCAGACCTCGCCGTCACCCTGCGCGGCGTGCGTGTCGCCGACCGAGAACAACGCTCCCGCGACCTCCACAGGGAGGTAGAGAACCGTGCCGGCGGCGAGATCACGGATGTCCAGATTGCCGCCCACGCGCCGCGGCGGGACCACCGAATGCAGACCCGGCTCAGCCGGGGCATTGCCGATGGTGCCGGCGAAGGGCTTGAGCGGCACCCGGCCGCTCTTGCCGAACAGCGCCGGTTCGAGCGAGGCGGCGTCGTACTTCCAGATATTCAGTGCCGGTTGAGTGAAGTCATCCGCCAGCAGACCGAATCCCGGGATATTCGCCGTCCAGCCGAAGCCGGACGGCTTGAACGCCTCGATGGTGATTTTCAGGGCATCGCCCGGCTCTGCCCCTTCGACATAGATTGGCCCAGTGACCGGGTTCACCTTGGCAAAATCGAGCAAAGCAACGTCGTCGACGGTGCTCTCCATCGTCAGCTGCCCGCCGGACGAGTCCAGGCACTGGAACTCGATCGTCGACCCTGGCGCGACCCGTTCGGTCGGGACAAAGGAATTGTCCCAGCCGAAATGATGGTGGCGCCCGTGGATGGTGTAGTCGCAGTTATTGCACATCGGTCACATACACATTGTCGTAGTTGATCGGGATGTGGACCGGGTCGACATAGAGGTTGTCGGCACCACCCATGCGGGTTGATTTCATGGTGAAACGCTGCTCGTTGAAGACCGGTGCCCAAGGCGCGTCTTTCATGATCTTGCCGTAGATCTCGCTCCACATCTTGGCGCGTTCGCCAGCCTTGGCCGGGTCGACGATGGAGTCGGCTTCGGCCGCCTTGGCGTCGAGCTCCTTGTTGCAATACCACGACCAGTTCCAGCCGCCCGGGACGGCACCAGCGCAGCCGAGGATCGGGCCGTAGAAGTTCGACGGATCGGGGAAGTCGGCGATCCAGGCCATGCCGCCGGACCAGATCATCGGCGCACCGGCCTTGTCGCCGCCGGCGGCGATGACGTTGGCCTGCGCGAGCGACTGGATGCTGGCCTTGATGCCGACCGCCGCCAGATCCTGCTGAATGGCCTGCGCGATGCGCGGGTTGGGATCGGTGTTCATGGCAAACAGCTGCGTGTCAAATCCGTCGGGATGCCCGGCCTCCGCAAGCAAGGCCTTGGCCTTGGCCACGTCATAGGGATAGCCCTTGAATTCCTTGTCATAGCCGGGCATCGACGGCGGCAACGGCTGATTGGCCGGCACCGCACGGTTGTTGATCAGCTGGACGATGCGGTCCTTGTTGATCGCCATGTTGACCGCTTGCCGCACCTTCACGTTGTCGAAGGGCGCCATGGTGGTATTCATGGTGATATAGCCGGTGTGCAACTGACCGCCCTCGACGACACGGGCCTTCTGCTCGGGATCGGCCATCACCTCCTGGAATTTCGCGGGCGGAATGCCGTCGCCGGGAACGTCGATCTCGCCTTTCTGGAGCCGCAGCAGCGCCACGATCGGCTCCTGGCCGATCTCAAAGGTGATCTTGTCGAGATGCGGCAGACCCTTGTGCCAGTAATCCGGGTTGCGCTCGAAGACCACGCGCTGGCCGAGCGTCCATTCGGCGAGCTTGAAGGCGCCGGTTCCGACCGGATGTTTGCCGAAGTCCGCGCCGTATTTTTCGACTTCTTCCTTCGGCACGACATGCGAGAAGTTGATCGCCATGACATGCAGGAAGGTGGCGTCGGGCCGGGTCAGCTCGAACTTGATCGTGTAGGGATCCACGACGGTTATGCCCGCCAGGCTTTCCGCCTTGCCGGCAGCGACGTTGTCATAGCCTTTGATCGAGCCGAAGAAGCCGGCACCCGGGCTCTGTGTCTTTGGATTGGTGACCCGGTCGAGCGAATATTTCACGTCGTCGGCGGTCATCTCGCGGCCATTGTGGAACTTCACTCCGTGGCGCAGCTTGAAGGTGAAGGTCTTGCCGTCGGGCGCAATCTCGTAGCTCTCGGCAAGGTCGGGCCGCAGGTTGGTAGTGCCCGGCTCGTAGTCCATCAGCCCGTCGAACAGGCTCTTGATCATCGACCAGTTCTGCCAGTCATAGCCGATGGCCGGATCGAGCGTGGCGACGTCGTCCTTGTAGGTGATGGTGATCGCGCCGCCCTGCTTGGCATTCGGATCGACGGCGTCTTCGGCGCGTACGCTTGTCATGCCAAGCACCAGCGCAAGCGCCGATGCCGCCACGGTCGATATCAGATACTTTCTCATGTCATGTTCCCTTTCTCTGGTTTTCTTGGTTTTCATCTGAGCTTGATGCGTGGATCGATGAACGGTGCGACAGTGTCGGCCAGGAGATTGCCGAGCACGATGGCAAAGGCCGAAACCAGGGTGACCCCCATGATGATCGGAATATCGATGCGCTGAATGGCCTGCCAGGCTAGCTGGCCGATGCCTGGCCAGCCGAACACGCTTTCGACAACCACGATGCCGCCCATGAAGATGCCGATGTCGATGCCGATCATGGCGATGACCGGCAGGATGGCGTTGGGCAGCGCGTGCCGGAAGATAATGGCGCTGCGTGTAAGACCCTTGGCACGCGCGGTACGCACGTAATCCTGGCGCAGCACGTCGATCATCGACGAGCGCATCATGCGGGCGTACCAGCCGGCACCGAGAATTCCCATGGTCAGCGATGGCAGCACCAGATGACGCCAGGTGCCGTAACCGCCGATCGGGAACCAGCCGAGCCGCACCGCGAACACATAAAGCAGCAGCAGGCCGACGACGAATTGCGGCGCCGAGACGCCGACGAAGGAGGCGACCATCAGCGACTGGTCGGTGGCGGTGCCACTCTTGACGGCGGCGATGAGGCCCATCGTCAGCCCGATCACGACTTCGCAGGCAATGGCGCCGAGCATCAGCAGCAGGCTTGCCGGCAGCCGCGAGACGATAAGCTCCGTGACCTCCGAGCGCTGGATGTAGGAGCGCCCCAGATCGCCGCTGAGCAGACTGATCAGATAGTGCCAATACTGGACGACGAAGGGCTGATCGAGGCCGAGCTGCCGGCGGATGTTTTCGACCGTCTCGGGCGTGGCGCTGCGGCCGGCGATCTGGCGGACGGGATCGGCGGGCAGCAGATAGAGCAACGCAAAGGTGATCAGGGAGACGCCGAGCAAGATGAGCACGGACTGGACAACGCGGCGGCCGAGATAGGCGATCATGCCCGCCCCCTTTGCGTCGGATCAAGGATGTCGCGCAGCGCATCGCCGACCAGGTTAAAGGCTAGCGCCAGCGCCAGGATCGCCGCACCCGGAAAGAAAACGAGCCAGGGCGCGGCCTGAAAATAGGTTTGGTTTTCGAAGATGATGTTGCCCCAGGAAGCAGTCGGCGGTTGCACGCCGATGCCGAGATAGCTGAGAGTCGCTTCAAGAAGCACCGTCGTCGAGATGCCGAGCGTGCCCCAGACGATGATCGTCGGCAAAAGGTGCGGCAGGATATGACGAAACAGGATGCGCGGGGCGCTTGCGCCGATGGTGCGCTCGGCATCGATGAACTCGCGCTCGGAGAGCGAACTTGTCTCGGTGTAGATGACGCGGGCGGTCTGCACCCAGTTCACCAATGCGATCACCATGGCGACGATCCATAGGCTCGGCTGGAGCACCGCCGCCAGGCAGATGGCGAGCAGCAGCGCCGGGAAAGCCATCATCAAATCGGTGAAACGCATAAGCGCGCTGCCGATCCAGCCGCGGAAATAGCCGGCCGTGATGCCGACCAACGTGCCGATCAGAAGCGCCACGCCATTGGCGACGATGCCGATGATCAGCGACGTGCGCGCGCCGAAAAGGAGACGGGTCAGCAGGTCGCGGCCAAGCAGGTCGGTGCCCAGCCAGAATTGGGCCCCCGGCGGCAGTGGCGCGCCTTCAAGCGTGAGCCCGTCGAACATCTGCTCGTTTGGATCGTAGCCTGTCAGCCACGGTGCAAGAATGGCGCCGGCCAAGACAACGGCAATAATCCCGAGGCCGAGCAAAGCGAGAGGCCGTTTTAGCAGACGTCGCCAGACGCCGGCGCGAGGCTTGGCTGGCATACGCCCGGCGGCCGAAAGCTCAGGCGCGATCGGATTGGTCATCGTCGCCTTCTTCTTGTGTCATCGCCACGATCCTGCGCGCGGCTTCCTCGACACTGATTTGCCAGCTCATCGCCAGCGAGCGGAGCTGCGCATAGGCACGGCCGTCCTCGGCGCCCTTCGACAAGACCTCCACCGCGCGTACGATGGTCTGGCGCTCCGCGACCCGCTGACGAAGCGAGGCAATCTCGCTGGCCAGAAGCTTGCGCGCCTCGAAACTCTGCCTTGCAATCAAAAGCGCGCTATAGACGCCGGCATTGCCGACCGGTTTCAGCAACTGCGCATCGGCCTTGTGCGACAATGCCCATTCGACGCGCCCCGGCGCCTCGGAGCCGATCAGTGCTATCAGCGGCATCGGTGCCTCGCCCGGCTTCCACGGAAATTGCTCGTCAAAGCCGAGATCGACGTCGAAGAAGACGAAGTCCGCCGCCAAGGCTTCGGCCGACAGTTCCGGCCAGAAGCCAATCGCCTCAAGGCCGATGGCCGACAATTGCCTTGTGATCGCCTGCACGGTCGGATGTGGACGATGCAGGACAAAAGCCCTGGCGCCTCCAAGGTTCGGGATACGCGCCATCTTGCTCACGACACCACCCGCAGGCGTGGCCGCCCGAACGTCTCCGTCCGGTCATAGCGGGAAAGGTAGGGATCGGGTGCCACGCCCTTCGTCAGCGTGACCGTTTTGAACGATGTTCCATCGATACGTCCGATTAGCACCGGCAAGGTAGCATGCTGGGTTTGCGGGTCGATGGCGATGTCGCCCAGTGGCGTTCGAAATGATGTTTCGGTAAAGACCTTGGGAAGGTCCGTCCATTGTGCACCGGGGTTGCGGGTGAGGATCTCGGCCAGCATGCGCACCGAGGCATAAGCCGCCGCCTCGAAGGATGAGACCGGCATGACGGAAGGCACTGGAGCCGCACCGCGATCCGCCCCCGAAATGTCGTGAAAATAGGGCCCGACGGAAAGGTGGCCATCGCCTGCCCCGTTGAGCGCCGGCAATTCGCATTCCGTGAGATTGCAGGACAGGATCGGGCAACGCTCCGGCCTGAAATGCGGGTCGCGCCGGCCAAGCTCCGCATAGGCAGCGATGAAGGCATAAGAAGAAGGGCCGATGAGATTGTTCAGAATGAAATCAGGTCTCGTCGCCTGTATCTCCGCGATCAGCCGCGCAACATCGACCTCGCCGAGCGGCAGATAGCGTTCGCCCAGCACCTTGCCGCCGGCGTCCGCAATCAGGTCGCGCGCCACGCGGTTGGTCTCCCAACCCCAGATGTAGTTGGAACCGAGCAGGAAGCCGTCGGCGCCGAAACGAGGCACGACATAGGCAAGCAGCGGTACGAGATGCTGATTGGGGCAGGCATGTGTGTAGACGACATGCTCGTTGGCTTCGAAGCCCTCGTACGGGCAGGCGTACCACAGCGTGCCGCCTGCCCTCTCCAGGATTGGAATGACCTCCTTGCGGCTCCACGAGGTGACGCAGCCAACGATGTGACGCGCGCCGCTGTTGGCGAGGATGTCCGCGCAGCCGCTTGCATAGCGATCGATGTTGCCCTGCGGGTCGCGCTCGATCGGGATGAATTCGAATGGGATAGCGGGATCGGCGTTGACGTCGGCGATGGCGTTCATCGCACCCGCACGGCAGGATTCGGACACCAGCCGGTAGTTGCCGGACCGCGAATAGAGAATGCCGATCTCGATATGCCGTTTCAAGCAATGCCTCAAAATGACAATGCCCCGCAGCCACCGCCGCCAGGCGAGAGCATACGAGGCATTCTTGCCGCCCGGCGGTCAGAGCCGGTATTTGTCCTCACCGTATTACGCCCGCGCTCCCAGTCAAGAGCCGCCACGCGAAACTTTGGCCAGCCGAAACGGTTCGGCGCGGAGCACGCAACTCATGCCGCTGGTCGTGTAGAGTCCGCCAGGAACCAAAATTGCTGATGTCCAGGTATGGGGCCGGACAAACCCGGTTCGCTACCATTCAAAGCAACGACTTTAATATCGGTTTACCTGAATCTGCTAGCAGCAATGACGCCGGTTTTTCGTCGGTCAAGCAAAGGGTTCCACCTTGCCGCAGCAATTCAGCACTCCGTTCGGTCACCGGGGCGATCGCAACTGGCCGAGGTTACACGGCTTCATGGGCGTCGAGTTGGAACGCGCGCCCGATGTTCTCGTGCCTCGCGTCGCCTTGGCCCGGAAGCTCGGTGGATGGGACTTTGGTGGCGGGAGCCGGGCTTGAGCGTCATTCGCGCCTTGCAAGGCGCCGACCTCCCGGCAGTTGCGAACATGTTTCAGCGCGTGCTGTTGAAGGAGAGGACCGAAGCGCCGGCTTCTCTCGTGGAATACATGAAACGGTTTTATCTGGATGCGCCCGGTTGCGCAGACAACCTCCGGTCGCTTGTCCATGTCAACGACGCCGGTCGCGTCTCCGGATTTGTCGGCGTCCACGTCCTGCCGATGACGTTCAACGGCCGACAACTACGCGCGGCCATCTGTAGCTCGCTCATGGTCGAGGACCATGAGCACGACCCGCTGGCCGGCGCCCGCTTGCTGAAAGCTTACCTGGATGGTCCGCAGGACATCTCCTTCAGCGAGACGGCCAACGATATTTCCGTGAAATTGTGGACCCGGCTGCGCGGCGTGGTCCTGCCGCAATACAGCCTTGACTGGGTCCGCGTGATGCGCCCCGCGGCCTTCATGCTCAGCCTTTCCGCCAATCGCATGGCGCTTGCGCGAATGCTCAATCCGCTGGCGCGTACAGTCGACCGATTTTACTGCAGAAGGATGACGTCCAGCGAACGACGTTGGTCGGGTGTGGCGGTGGACGGGGCAGGCCACGGAGCATTTCGTACATCCGAAATCGACAGCCACGCATTTGCCAGGCTCATCGAACCGTTTACCGCTCAATTCGCCCTGCGCCCAGATTGGACGAAAGGCCAACTCGACCACATCCTGACCGATGCGGCACAAAAGCCGGATCTGGGCGAGCTTGTCTACGTTTGTGTGACGTCGCCAGTCGGCACCAATGTCGGCGCTTTCGCCTATTACGCACGAAAGTATGAAATTGGTCGCGTGCTGCAGATCCTCGCCCTCCCCGGCCAGGCGGGCCCGGTGATTGACTGCCTGATCGATCACGCCGCCGCGCGCGGCGTCAGCGGCCTGCGCGGACGTATTCAACCTGCACTTCTGGAGGCGATGCTTGGACGACGCATTGCTTTCCTGACCGTTGCCTCAACGGTGGTACATTCACGTGATCCAGAGCTTTTGGACGCGATGAAGAACTCGCAAGTCTTCCTGAATGGGCTTGCGGGCGAGCAGTGGAGCCGGCTGATCGGCAGCCGTTTCAGCTGAGACGGGATGCTTTCAAGTTGAACCGAGCATCCCGCTCTATCTATTTATTTTAGTCGCGTTTCCACTTGGCTGCAAAATGCTTGGGTCAAAACCCAATCACTCTGAACGACCGAGTTCGACCCTTTGCCGTCATCCAGTTGGGAGCGTCGCATGACGCGATCTGACCCTTGTCCGACATTCGGGCTCTCATGCAGCAAGGTACACAGACCCGAAAAGCTGTCTTTCAGGGGTGGCGGCAATGGCATCAACCTGCGACCTGCTGTAAGCTTGGAAAGCGGGTAACAATCCGCGAAGGATTGGGGGGATGGAACGTCATCTCGCAGCCGTCCTGATTGCCGATGTCGTCGGCTATGGCCGCTTGAGCCAGATCGACGACGAGGGTACGCGTGCGCTTTTCCGAACCGACCTGAACGAAGTATTCGAGCCAAGGATCGCTGCGCACCATGGTCGACTGGTGAAAACCATGGGAGATGGGATGCTGGTCGAGTTCCACAGTGTGGTCGACGCCCTACGCTGCGCGGTCGAAATCCAGCAACAGAAGGCGGAGGTGAACGTTCTCACGCAGCCAGAACGGCGGCTTGATTTCCGCATCGGCATCAATCTGGGCGATGTTATCGTTGAGGGTGACGACATCCACGGCGATGCGGTGAACATCGCCGATCGGCTGCAAGGGCTGGCGGAACCTGGAGGAATCGCGATTTCCGCCACCGCCTGCGACCATGTGAGGGGAAAGGTGCCGATCGGCTTTGCCTCACTCGGCGTGCAGAAAATGAAAGTATCGCCGAACCGGTTCGCGTGTACCGTGTCTTGATCGACCCCGCTACTGCGGGCAAGATCGTCGATGCCAAACCAGGCCTTTCTTCCGGCGACGACAGTAAGCCGCCGGTAATTGCGGTTTTGCCGTTCGAAAACCTGAGCGCCGACGACGGCTGGACGCGGCTGGCAGACGGCCTGTCGGCCGACATGATCGGCGACCTAGCGCGCTATCCCGACCTTGCGGTCATTTCGCGCCAGACCATGCAGTCCTATCGGGGACGGGCGAGCGACACACGCTCGGTTGGACGGGAACTGAACGCCGATTACCTGCTGGAAGGCACCCTCCAGGCGATAGGACAGCGTGTCCGCGTCGCGGTGCAGCTGGTCGACACCCGGACCGGAGCCAACCTTTGGTCGGCGCGGTTCGACGAGTCGACCGATGATTTTTTTCTCATGCAGGACAGCATCACACAGAACGTCATCAATGCCCTGGCAGGCACTTTCGGCAAGCTCGCCAATCTCGGGCGTGAGGTGGCTCGGCGGAAGCCTCCCTCGAGCCTGGGTGCTTACGACTGCTATCTACTCGGGGTGGAACTGCACGACAGATTCACGACCGATGCGAGGGCAGAAGCCATACGCATGCTGTCCCGCGCCGTGGAACTCGACCCCGGCTTCGCGCGGGCCTGGATGACGTTGGGATTGGCACATGCGGTCGATGCCTTCAATGCCTTCACGCCAGATTCAGCCGCTTCGGTCGAGCGCTGGCGAGAATGCGTGGAAAAGGCTCTGGCGCTCGACCCTACCGATCCGATGACGCGCCTTTACATGGGCGCTCTCCGCGCCATTGACGGCGATATCAGCGGGGCCGCAGAGGAATACGACCGGGCGCTGGCCCTGGCACCCAATGACGCCGATGTGCTGTCGATGCTTGCCTCAAGCCGAGCTCTCGTGTGTGGAAATCCGGAAGAAGGCTGTGCTCTTGCCGAACGGGCGCTTCGCCTCAATCCGCAGGCTCCGAGTTGGTACTACGCGCAGCTCGCCCGGGCGCGGTTCGTCGCCGGTCGCTATGCCGACAGTCTGTCGTCGCTGCGCCAAAGTCCGCCGGATATTCCCGTCACTCTGATGTTCCGTGCCCTGTGTCACGCGCTGCTTGAAGAGCCGGCGCAGGCGCAGTCGATCGCCAGGCGGATTGCCGTCGAGTTTCCAAGGTTCACCGTCGAGAACTTCATCCGAACCTATCCCGTCACCAATCCTCTGGCCCTCGCTGCGATTAAGGAAGGGGCTCGTCGCGCAGGTATAGCGTAGAGCCGAAAACGGTGCCTAGCTGAGGAGGGGGACGCGCTTCCTGGATATGCCACTTGGTAAGCCGGGCCCCGCTTCCGGCACAGGCTGAAGGTCTGCTTCGTAGCGCTAACTGGGCGCTGGCGTGACCCCTGCTAAGCTTCCGCTCCTGGCGCAACGTGCTCGTCTGGCAGATGAGACGAACGGCAACTTCCCGCCCATCTCGGCCATTGGCGGCAGCCTGCTGATTGAGTTTTGACCCTAAGGCGCTTTTTGGGACGTGGCCGGTCTCGAAGCAGGTCAGGTACCGAGTTCTTCGACTTCCTCGACGAGTTGCGGACGCTGGTGCAGATAACGCGTCGCCTTGCGCTTGGCGATGATATCGGCCCAGACGCGTTCCACTTGTGTGGCGGCCAACCCGGCCGCCTGCCCCACCACCGCAGCCGCCACGCCGTTGTTGAGACCGTAAAGGCAGAGATCCATACGGTCATAAGGAAGCGAGAAGTAGAACTCCTCCTGGGTCTGCGCCAGCGAGTAGGTATCGGTGGTCGGAGGCCGGTTCAGGATTTCCTCCGGAACACCGAGATGGGCCGCCAGCGCATAGACCTGCGTTTTATAGAGGTGGGCGATCGGCTTGACGTCCGCGGCGCCGTCACCGTTCTTCACGAAGAATCCCTGATCATATTCCAGCCGGTTCGGTGTTCCAAGAACGGCGAAGTTCAGACGATCAGCATGATAGTATTCGATCTGCTTGCGGGTGCGCTGCTTCATATTGGTAGCGGCGACGACGCCGAGATAGACAGGCAACGGCATTCTCAGTTTCGTCTGCTTGCCTTCGGGATCCTGCACCACCAGCGACGAGATATTATAGCCTTGGCCCTCGAGCGCGTTCGCGATCACGATCTTCGAGGCCCAGCCTTCGCCGTATTCCGGGACCAATTCGCGGATGAAGGCGTCGCGGCGCTGGTAGCAGCCCATCGCGCGCAAGGCCGGCCCGATATCCTCCGTCACAGCCTCGACACCGAAAGTTTCGGCGACGAGGCGGCCGAGCCGCAGACTTTCAGGATCGGAATCGCTTTCCGGCATGAACAGGCAAAGCACATTCTTGGGGCCGACGGCTCGTGCCGCCAACGCGACCGACACGCTCGAATCGATCCCGCCCGAAAGACCGAGCACAAGGCCCCGCTTGCGAAGCCCGCGCAACTGCTGGCGCAAGGCCGTTACGATACGGTCCGTTTCGGTGATCAGGTCGATTGCCAGAGCCTGCGCCAGAAAGGTCCGCGCATCCTCGGTCGGGCGAACATTCATTGCGCGGCCTCCATGGTTTCTGCCGCAAGCCGACGGCTGACCTTGCCGGTATCGGTCTTCGGCAGCTCGCGGCGGAACTCGATGACCTTGGGGACCATGAAGTCCTCAAGGTGGCGCGCACAGTGGCGTATGATATCCTTTTCGCTAAGCGCTGGGTCGGATCGTACGATAACTGCGCCGATCGCATGCCCGAGCACGGGATCCGGCACACCGACAACCACCGCTTCCGCGATGCCCGGATGAGCATGAAGCACGGCTTCCACTTCCTTGGGCGCCACCTTCTCTCCCCGCGACTTTATGATGTCGTCCTTGCGGCCGACGAAATAGAGAAAGCCGTCCTCATCGGCCCTGAACAGATCGCCGGTGTAGAGAACCTTCTCCCAAGGGTTCGGGCCTGGGCGCAGGGTTTGTTCCGTCGCAGCTTCGTTTCGCCAATAACCCTGCATGACGTGCGGCCCGCGAATGACCAATTCACCTGCTATGCCCGGCGGCACTCGTTGCCCATGGTCGTCGACGATAAAGGCTTCGGTGTTTGGAATGGCTATTCCGACCGATCCCGGCCGGCGGTCGAGCTCCTCGGGCGGCAGATAGGTGCAGCGCTTGCATTCCGTCAGGCCATACATCGAATAGAGCCTGACACCGGGAAAAAGGAACCGCAAGCGTTCTATGTGAGCCGGCGGCAAGGCAGCCGCCGTGTTGGAAATATAGCGAAGGCTGGGCAGGAAGCCCGGCGCCAGATCACGCATCTGCAGGATCATCGCTGCCATCGTGGGCACGAGCGGAAGCCCGGTGACGCCTTCCTGGCGGATGCGTTCAAAGACCGCCTGGGGAAAAGCGAAGGACTTCTCGAGCACGAGCGTGGCGCCGAGCCTGACAGCCATCAGCAACTGATAGAGGCCGTAGTCGAAAGCGAGGGGCAGAACATTCAAGATGATGTCGTCTGGGGAGTTGCGCAGATAAGTGATGATGGAGCCCGCCGCCGCGTCGCAATTGCGGTGCGTCATCATCACGCCCTTGGGCCGGCCGGTCGAGCCCGAGGTGTAGATCAACATCGCAAGATCGACGTCAACGCCGCGGTGGTCAATCTCCCTGGCTTGGAGCGTCAAGCAATCCGCCAGGGACATCGCCCCTGCCGGGCATTGATTATCGGCAGCAACGGTGGAAGCCACGAAGATGCCGGTCTTGCCGGAGGACGTCTTGCCGGACGATCCGCACGCCTCGGCGACCACGGGCATCAGTTTTGCTTGCGTGAGGATCGCAGCTGCGTCGCAATCGCCGATGATGTAGGCCAGCTTTTCGGCCTTGGTGGATGCATTGATCGGACTGAAAGTCGCGCCTGCTTTAAGAACTGCGAAAATCGAAACCGCAGCCTCCCAGCAATTGTCCATGAAGATCAGGACCCGGTCGTCGCGACTGACGCCATTCATGAAAAGGGCGGCGGCCAGGCGGCTCGAAAGATCGTCCAGCTCTTCATAGCACAGCCTTTTGTGCTCGGTGATCAATGCCGTTTTGGCTGGATGGGCAGCGGCCTTCGCCGTCAGAAAATGTTCGATCCGCACGGACGCTCCTCGCCGATGGCGCCTACGCTGCCAGCGCTTCTGCCTTTGCCTTGATGAAGGCTGAGATGCGGTCAATCGAATCCAGATTGGCCGGTACGATGTCGGCATCGACCATCGCTATGCCGAAATCATCCTCTATGAATGCCACGAGCTCCAACACGGCCGTCGAGTCGATGATGCCGTTCTCGATCAGTGATACGGAGTCTGCAAGCTCGTAGGACGTGTCCCCGAACAGGAAGTTGTCGACGATAAAGGTTTTGACCTTGTCCTTGATTGCTACCATGATTTTTCATTCCCTCGATTTCTCAGGCCGCTCGTGCTGCACCGACCTTTTCGCCAGTGAAAATCTTCTGCCACAGTTGCGTCGACAAAATGCCGACGAAAGCCGCATTGTCGCGGAATCCGGACGCTGGCTGCAAGCGGCATTTCTCGTGCAGGTTCGCCACCGCCTTGGCGTTGAATAGTCCGCCGGCGGCGATGCTCGCTTCGCTCAGTGAGTCGCGTACGTAGTCCAGTTCTCCCGCTCCAACGAAGGAGCGGGCTTCCGGTGCCCGGTAAGGCTGTTTGGTGCGCTCGCGGATGGCCGTCGGAAGCAGGTGCTTGGCAGCTTTGCGCAATATGTGTTTTTCCACCAGTCCCTTCAGCTTCATCTCCGGCGGAAGTCTGGCCGCAAACTCCACCAAGCGATGGTCAAGGAAGGGGAAACGCCCTTCGATACCGTGTGCCATGGCCATGCGATCGCCCTGGCTGGAGAGGATGTAGCCCGGCAGGAGAAAGCGGGTTTCGAGATATTGCGCCTGATGCAGCGGATGCCACCGGGAAAATGCCTCAGGCAACCGGCTGGCCAGGTCCTCGGCTGCGTCATACCCCTTCAATGTCGCGCGCAGGTCACCGGAAAAGAACATCTTCGCCGCTGATGTGGTCTTGAAACGCGGCCGATGCGAGAACAGCGGATCGTCCAGGGCAGCGCTGCCGGTTCCGAAGAACGCAGCCAGGTACTCCACGGACTGCTGTTGCAGGCCCGGCAGATAGGGATAAAGCTTGCGGAACAGTTGTGGCCTTATGCGCGATGCCGGCTGTCGCGCGCAGAAACGGCGAACCCGCGCTTCCTTGAAGACATCATAACCGGCAAAGACCTCGTCGGCGCCTTCGCCTGTCAGCACCACTTTCAAACCGGCCTGGCGAACGAGGCCGGACAGTTGATATAGGGGGGCCGGGGCCGTGCGGATGATCGGCCGCTCGGTAAAGCGGATGACTTCGGGAAACACACCGGCGATATCGCCGGCACGGCAGGCGATGGTTCGATGCTGCGTGCTAATTGCCGACGCCATTTCGGTCTGGAAGGCGCTTTCGTCATGCTCGGCGCTGTCGAACGTCACGGAAAATGTCTGCAGCTTAAGAGGAGTCATGCCGGCCGCGAGTGCCGAAACGAGGGATGAATCGAGCCCGCCCGAAAGGTAAGAACCGACCGGCACGTCGGCGCGCATGCGAAGCCTCACCGCGTCGGTCAACAGGGCCTGCAGTTCCTCGGCCGCGTCGTCCTCATTGGTGATCTTCGATGGCGTATCCGGATACGGGTAGTCTAGGTGCCAATATGGTTTGACCGTGACTTGCCCCTGTGTCGCGATCATCACGCTTGCCGGCTCCAGCTCGTGGATGTTGCGGAAAGCCGTGCGTGGAGCGATCGGCGCCCACAGCGTAAAGATCTGGTCGAGTGCAATCGGATCGATTTCGGCCGAGACGCCGGGTACCTTCAGCAGGGCCTTTATCTCCGACGCAAAGTAGAGCACCCCGTCCTTGCTGGTGTAGAACAGCGGCCGAACACCCATGCGGTCTCTTGCAAGCACCATCCGCCGCCGCCGGTTATCCCAAATCGCGAAGGCGAAATCACCGTTCAGGAGCGACAGGCAGTCTTCGCCCATCTCGTCATACAGCTGCAGGAGAACTTCGGTATCGCTCGACGTGCGAAAGCGTCGGCCCCTGGCCAGCAGCCCTTCGCGCAATTCCACGTAGTTGAAGATCTCGCCGTTGAACGCAATCGTCAAATTGCCGGTTTCGTCGGACATCGGCTGCTGGCCATCGCCAATCCCGATCACCGACAGCCGCGCATGCCCAAGTCCAGCCTCGGGCGCTACGAATTTCCCTTGTTCATCCGGCCCGCGATGGGCGATCGCAGACGTCATGCGCGCAAGCAAAGCTTCCGCATCCCGGACTGAACCGAAATAGCCCCCGAATCCGCACATCCACACAGCTCATACTGAACAGCAAGCCACGAAACATAGCGGTCATAAGCGCCTCAAAGGTTAATCGGATACTTTTCAGCAAGCATGTGGTTAACAGGATGTTAGGACAAAATGATGCTTTTGCGGACCGACTTGCGCCCCACTCCAGGTGTCACGCTTGAAGGCGTCACGGCGAGCGTTGCAAATCACTGCTTCGAGTACGGCCGGTACCAGGCAACAAACTTCTTCAGCCCGTCCTCTATCGAAACGCTAGGCCTGAAACCGAAATTCCGCTCCAGCGCGGTCATGTCGGCGTAAGTCTTCTCGACGTCGCTCGCCTGCATCGGTTCGTTGTGGCGGATTGCCTTGACCTCGAGCAGCCTTTCCAGAATGTCGATGAAGTCGCCCAGACGCACCGGCCGGTTGTTGCCGACATTGTAGAGCCTGTTCGGCGGAACGTCAGCCGCCGGCGGCTTGTCGAGCACGGCGACAACCGCCTTCACAACATCGTCTATGTAGGTGAAATCGCGCCACATTTCGCCATTGTTGAAGACCCGGATCGGCTTGCCCTCGAGCATCGCCTGGGTGAACATCCAATAGGCCATGTCGGGACGGCCCCAGGGACCGTAGACCGTGAAAAACCGCAGGCCGGTCTGCGGTATGCCGAACAGATGGGCGTAGGTGTGGCTCATCAACTCATCAGTTTTCTTGGTGGCAGCGTAAAGCGAAACGGGCTTGTCGACCGGATCGGCTTCGCTGAACGGCACGCTGCGGTTGCCGCCATACACCGAGCTCGACGAGGCATAGACCAGATGCTCGAATGCCGGTTCGGCGCGACAGAATTCGAGCACTTCGAGGTGGCCCATGACATTGGAGCGGATATAGAGCCGCGGATTGTCGAGTGAGTGGCGCACGCCCGCCTGCGCGGCAAGGTGCACGATCCTAACGATGCCTTGCCCGGCCAAAGCGGCTGTAAGCGCGCCCTGTTCGGCAATATCGATCTGGTGGAACGAAAAATCCTTGTGGGGCAGAAGGCGGGCAAGCCGCCCCTTTTTGAGCGCCAGGTCGTAATAGTCGTTCATGTTGTCGACGCCGACGACCGCTTCTCCCCGGTCGAGCAGATGGTGGCAAACGTGGCTGCCAATGAACCCCGCGGCTCCGGTGACAAGTATAGGCAACAAGCTTCTCCACGCGCATAGCCGGGCCGGTATCTGGAGCGGCAGATCCGGCCCATTTTGTCGTGCTATAGTCGAAAGCCGAGGTGGAGACCACCATTAAGCTGATGCGTCAGCTTGCCTCGCGCATGGCTTCGGCCGCCTGCAGGTCAACCGACACCAGTTGGCTGACGCCTTGCTCGGCCATGGTCACCCCAAACAGCCGGTCCATGCGCGCCATGGTGATCGGGTTGTGTGTGATGATGACGAAGCGCGTTTCGGTGGTTGCGGCCATTTCGTCCATCAGATTGCAGAAACGCTCGACATTGTGGTCGTCGAGCGGCGCGTCGACTTCGTCGAGCACGCAGATCGGCGCCGGGTTGGTCAGGAACACGGCGAAGATCAGCGACATCGCCGTCAACGCCTGCTCGCCGCCGGACAGCAGCGTCATCGTCTGCGGCTTCTTGCCGGGCGGGCGCGCCAGGATCTCGAGCCCCGCTTCGAGCGGATCGTCGGACTCGATCAGTTGCAGCTCGGCGGTGCCGCCACCGAACAGATGCGAAAACAGCCGTTGAAAATGGCCGTTGACCACCTCGAAGGCGGCGAGCAGCCGCTCGCGGCCTTCGCGGTTCAGGCTATGGATCGCCTGCCGCAGCTTGCGGATCGCCTCGATGATGTCGTCGCGCTCGGAGACGATGGTCTCCAGCCGGTCCGACAGTTCCTTCTGCTCCTCCTCGGCGCGCAAATTGACGGCACCGAGCCGTTCGCGTTCGACCTTCAGCCGGTCGAGCTGACGCTCGATCTCGGCCATTTCGGGCATCGGGCTGTCGGATTCGAGGCCGGTGTGGCGGATCACCAGATGCGGCGGCGTGTTCAGCGTTTCCTGGATGCGCGCCTCGACTTCCAGCCGACGCTCGTCGGCGGCGGTCAGCCGCTCTTCGGCGCGAACGCGGGATTCGCGCGCCTCGGCCAGCGACTGGATGGCAGCAGTCGCAGCCTTGTCCAGCTCGGACTGCCGGTTCTCCGCTTCCTGCAAGCGGTCGCCCGCTGCCTTGCGCAGGCTTTCGGCCTCGGCGAGCTGCGACAGCAGGGCGCGCCGCTTGGCGTCAATCTCGTCGGGGGCGTCGGCCAGTTGCTCGCGCTCGGCCTCGGCCTCTGCCTTGCGTTCGCCGAGCGCCGCGATCTGCGTCGAGGCGTTTTCGGCGCGCTCGACCCAGTTGCGCCGTTCAACGCCGATGGCGTCGAGCCGACGCGCACGTGCCTCGGCTTCCCGCCTCAGGCCCTCGTGAACGGCACGCGCATCGGCAAGGGCGGCGCGGTCGCGGGCGACGTTGGCGGCCGACTGCTCGAGCTGCAATTGCAGATCGCCGAGATCGGGCGCGTCCTGCAGCAGCATTTCCGCCTCGACGAATGCCGCCGCCGTTTCCTCATGGCTGTCGACAATGCGTGCGCGCGCCTCGTCAAGTGCTGCACGCCGGCTCGACAGCTCGCCGCCGGCTTTTTCGGCCTCGGCCAGCGTGTTGCGGGCAGCGTCGAGCCAGTGCTGGGCGTCGCGCCCGGCCTGTCGGGCGTTGCGTTCGGCATCGCTCGCCTGGGCAAGCGCCTGTTCGGCCTGGGCAAGGGCTTGTTCAGCTTCGCGCAGGGTGCGCGTGGCATGGACTGCTTCGGCATCGAGCTCGGCCAACCGGTTTTTCTGCGCCAGCCGCTGCGCGGCGGCGGTCGGGGCATCGGCGCTGGCGGTGAAGCCGTCCCAACGCCAGAGCGCGCCTTCGCGGCTGACCAGCCGTTGACCGGGAGCAAGCAGCGTCTGCAGCCGTCTTCCGTCGGCGGCTTCGACAATGCCGATCTGGGCCAGCCTGCGGGCCAGCTGTGCCGGCGCACGCACAACGCTGGCGAGGCTCCTTATGCCTTCGGGCAATGCGGCGTCGGCAGGCTGGATTTCGCTCTGGCCCCAATGTACCGGCGCACTGCGGTCGAGCGGCACGTCGAGATCTTCGCCAAGCGCGGCACCCAGCGCCGTCTCGTAGCCACGCTCGACGCTGATCTGCTCCAGCACCGAGGGAAATAGATCGCCGCTGGCGGCGTTGAGGATCTTGGCCAGCGTGCGGGCCTCGGTTTCGATCCGCGCCAGCTCGGCCTTTGCGTCCTGAACCGGTGGGCGGGCAGCACTTTCGCCTGCACGCGCCTCGGCGACCGCCTGTTCGGCGACAATGGCGGCTGCCTCAGCCTCTTCGAGCAGCGTCAGCGCCTGATCGACCAGCAGCCGCTTCTCGGCGGGATCGGGCAGGCCGGCGACCCTGGAGACGATCTCCGACAGTTCGCGGTCGACATCGGCAAGCTGGCGGGCAAAGCGGTCGCGGCGCTCAGCGGTGTCGCGCAGCGTCCGTTCGATCTGGTTGCGCGAGGCGGCAGCCTCCGCCCGTTCGGCGGTCAGCGCGGTGAGCCTGGCCTCGCTCGAGGCAAGCGTCGATGCCGCCTGCTCGAAAGCCGCGCGAGTGCTGGCCTCGCGCTCGGCGGCGCCGGCGTTTTCGGCGTTGAGCGCGGCTTCTTCGGCGGCGAGGCGTTCGAGGATATCCGCATTGTCGCGGACCATGCGCTCCTCGCGGGCAAGGTCGCCATCGAGCTGTTGCAGTCGGCGGTCGAGCTCAGCCTGGCGGGCGCGGATGCGGCCTGCCTCTTCCTCGATCTGCGCCTTGGCGATCGATAGACGCTGGAAGGCGGCGGCGGCAGCGGCTTCCGCATCGCGCAGGTCCGGCAGCCGGTGGGCGTTGATGCCTTGTTCCCTGGCGGCAGCCATCTGGGCGGCGGCACGGTCACCGACCAGCGCGGTGGCAATCGCCAGCGCCGAACGCGCTTCGCCTTCCTGCGTCTTGGCCAGCGTCCAGCGCAGATGCAGCAGCGTCGCTTCGGCCTTGCGGATGTCGGCCGACAGGTTCTTGAAGCGCGAGGCCTGGCGGGCCTGGCGTTTCAGGCTTTCGATCTGGCTTTCCAGCTCGCCGACGACGTCGTCCAGCCTTTCGAGGTTCTGTTCCGCCGCCTTCAGCCGCAGCTCGGCTTCGTGGCGGCGCGTATGCAGGCCGGAAATTCCGGCCGCCTCTTCCAGCAGCGCGCGGCGCGCCTGCGGCTTTGCCTGGATCAGCTCGCCGATGCGGCCCTGGCCGACCATCGAGGGCGAGCGGGCGCCGGTCGACTGGTCGGCGAACAGCAGCTGAACGTCCTTGGCGCGAGCCTCCTTGCCGTTGATGCGGTAGAGCGAGCCGGCCTCGCGCTCGATGCGGCGCGAGACCTGCAACTCGTCGGCGTCGTTGAAGGCGGACGGCGCGGTGCGGTCGCTATTGTCGAGGAACAGCGTGACTTCGGCGGTGTTGCGGGCCGGACGCGTTCCCGAGCCGGAAAAGATGACGTCGTCCATGCCGGACGCACGCATGTTCTTGTAGGAGCTTTCGCCCATGACCCAGCGCAGCGCCTCGACCAGGTTCGACTTGCCGCAGCCGTTCGGCCCGACGATGCCGGTCAGGCCGCGTTCGATGACGAACTCGCCGGGTTCGACGAAGGATTTGAAGCCGAGGAGGCGAAGGCGCGAGAACTTCATTCGCGCCGGCCCATAGCCAAGTTTCGCAAAACTGTGCCGCGGTTTTGCAAAGAGAACCCGCGGCAAGACAAAGAAGTGCGCACGCCGAAGCTACGCCGCTTCGGCGCTGCCGAAACGTCAGAGCAGAGGGTCGATGATGGCCGACATTTCCGCAATCGACATCGCCCCTTTGTAGGTCTTTCCGTTGATGAAAAAGGTCGGTGTGGAATCGACCTTGAATTCGTCGGCGCCGCGCTTCTGGACGGATCTCACATCGTCCAGAAGTTTCTGGTCCGTCAAGCAGGCCTCGAAGGACTCCTGTGTAAAACCGGCAAGCTTGGCGATTTGCAGCAGTGCGTCCTTGGTATTGTTCACACCAACCCAGTTCGCCTGCTGCCTGAACAGTACGTCGACCATCGGGAAATAGTTGTCCTTGGAGCAGCGCGCCAGCATGAAACCGGCCTCGGCGCTGGGATCGAACGGAAACTCGCGCAGTATGTAACGGGCCTTGCCGGTGTCGATATATTTCGTCTTCAGCTCCGGAAAAGTGGTCTCGGCGAAATGCGCGCAATGCGGGCAGGTCATCGATGCATATTCGACGATGGTGACCTTTGCATCGTCCTTGCCGAGCTGCATGTCGGGCAATGCGCCGGGCTTCAGCAGCGCCGCCATATCGACCGTGCCCTGAGCCTCCGGCGCCGCCGCGGCGGCCGGAGCGGCCGGCTTCGCAGGTTCCGGAGCCGCAGGCTTCACATCCTGCGCCTCGGCTTTCTCGCCCGAGTCGCTGCAGGCGGCAAGCAGCGCCACCGCTGGTATTGCGGCCAGCGAAGTCAAAAGGTTTCTGCGGGACAAGGAACGGATCATACGAATCACCTGGCAATAGTTGGATTTTGCAATGCAAAGTCTACAAAAAGCGAGAGTTGGCGCGAATTAAGGCATTACCGCCCCTATTCCAATCGCCAAATCCGGGCATACCATCACGATAGCGCGAGATCACGGCTTCTTTCGACCGAGAATGGTGGCGCCAAGCCGCTCTAGCGAGGCGCGCAGCCCGCCGTCCTCGATCAAACCAACGGTGCCCGACAGCTTCGCTTTCTCGGCCGCAGTCAGCGGCCGCAAACTGGGTTTCGGCTTGTCCTTGCCCGCCATTACCGGCTTCTGCACGATCCTGATGCGACCTATCGCATTGAAACCGAGGAAGGCATTGACCCGGTTGATGATCTCGCCGGTCTCGTGCTGCAGATGCAGCGCCGCCACACCCTCGCAGGCAATCACCAGCACCGCCGGTTCGAAAGGATCGTCCTCGTGCATGCGGCGCGGCCACTGGATCTTTTCCGGGCGCGAGCGGCCGGCAAGCCGCGGCCCGGCAATTTCTTCCCATGACTGGACCAGTCCGATCGACATACCGGCCCGCTTGCGCAGCACTGGGTCGAGGATCTCGGTTGCGAGATCGCTCACCGGAACGGGATTGCCGAAGGGCCTTTTCCCTGCCATGTGCGTTCTCCAGCTTCAGCACCAATGGATTAGGGCCGACCCTCGATCAATGGCACTGCACGACCAGACCCGCAAGGCCGTATCCGGAGACAATGTCGAGATCGCCTCCCGGCTGCTTGGCTGGTACGACGCGCATCACCGCGACCTGCCCTGGCGCGTTTCGCCGCGCACGCTGGCGGGCGGGGCGCGGCCCGATCCCTATCTGGTCTGGCTTTCCGAGGTGATGCTGCAGCAAACCACGGTCGAGGCGGTAAAATCCTATTTCCGGGCGTTCGTGCAGAAATGGCCAACGGTCCAGGCGCTGGCGGCGGCACCGACCGAAGACGTCATGAAGGCCTGGGCCGGGCTCGGCTATTATTCCCGCGCCCGTAACCTCAAAGCCTGTGCCGATCTCGTCGCGCGGCAAGGCGGCCGCTTTCCGGACAGCGAGTCCGGCTTGAAGGAACTGCCCGGCATCGGCGCCTATACGGCGGCGGCGATCGCAGCGATCGCCTTCGACCGACCAGCCGCGGTCGTCGACGGCAATGTCGAACGGGTCGTCTCACGGCTGTTTTCGATCGCCACGCCGCTGGGCGAAGCCAAGGGCGAGATACGCGGCCAGGTCGAACGCATGGTTCCCCCGACAAGGCCCGGCGACTTCGCGCAGGCGATGATGGACCTGGGCGCGACGATCTGCACGCCGCGCCGGCCCCGCTGCATGCTGTGCCCCGTTCGCGAGGATTGCAGCGCCACAATCTCGGGCGACCCCGAACGCTTTCCGGTCCGCCTGCCCAAGGCCGAAAGACCCCTACGCCGCGGTGCCGCCTTCGTTGCCGTCAGGGGCGACGGCGCCGTGCTTTTGCGAAAGCGCGTCGAAAAGGGCCTGCTCGGCGGCATGACTGAGGTGCCGACGACCGGCTGGACGGCGCGCATAGACGGCGCCACCACGGAAGCGGCAGCCCCGTTCCCCGGCGACTGGCGGCGGGCCGGACGCATCGGCCATGTCTTTACTCATTTTGCGCTTGAACTCTACGTGTTCAAGGCGGACACCGACAGCGTCGCCCCGGCCGGGCATTTCTGGTCGCTGGCGCATGAAATTTCCGGGGAAGCGCTGCCGAGCGTCATGAAAAAGGTAATCGAAGCGGCGATACCGGGCGCGACGAAAAAGCAGCGGCCGCGTTGAAAGAGAGAAGAATGACTGAAATCCGCCACATCGTTTTCGACATCGGCAAAGTGCTGATCCACTATGATCCGGACCTGCCCTTCAGTCGCTTGATCCCCGATCCCGACGAACGGAAATGGTTCTTCGACAATGTCTGCACGCATGATTGGAACATCGAGCAGGATCGCGGCCGCAGTTGGGAAGAGGCCGAAGCGCTGGCGATCGCGCAATATCCCGAGCACGCCGAAAATATCCGCAATTTCCGCCGGCACTGGCACGAGATGGTGCCTCACGCCTATGAGGACAGCGTCGCCATCATGATCGGCCTGATCGACAGCGGCCATGACGTGACGATGCTCACCAATTTCGCTGCGGATACGCTCGCCGAGGCCCGCGAGCGCTTCGATTTCCTCAATCGGCCGCGCGGCGTCACCGTTTCCGGCGACATCCGCCAGATCAAGCCGGATCGCGCCATCTATGACCACCACGTCGCCGCGTTCAGCCTCGAACCGTCAGCGACGCTGTTCATCGACGACAGCCAGAAGAACGTCGACGGCGCCAAGGCGGCGGGCTGGCAGTCGGTGCTGTTCACCGATGCAAGGACGCTCAGGGCGGACCTTGAGCGTCTTGGGATCAAAGTGTGATTTGAATCGGTTCCAGGAGTTGGTTGAGCCTTCGCATTAACCGATCTGTCGCAACTCGGAAGCCGTCAGGCGCCCGCCCGCTCCATGCCTAGCCGAGCAATGCGGCGAAGCTCGTCGATCGGGGTCAGGCCGCCGCTGCGCTCATAATGCCAGAAGGTCCATCCGTTGCAGGCGTCCAGCCCCTGCACCTCGGCGCCGATCTTGTGGATCGACCCGGCACTGTCGCCGGTGGCCAGCGTGCCGTCGGCGCGCACTTTTGCCGCCCAGCGCTTCTTGGCGTCGTAGAGCGTGGCGCCTGGCGCCACCAAGCCATTGTCGAGAAGCGTGACGAATGCGACGCGCGGCTCAGCCCGCTTGCCGGTCAGTACCGTCAAGTTGGCGCCTTCCAGCGGCCGGACCGCATCGATACGTTCCATGGCGGCATCGATATAGGTTTGTTCGCGCTCGATGCCGACGAAGTGGCGGCCAAGCCGCTTGGCCACAGCCCCGGTGGTTCCTGAACCGAAGAACGGGTCGAGCACGATGTCGCCCGGCCTGGTCGATGCCGTCATGATGCGGGCAAGCAACGCTTCCGGCTTCTGCGTCGGATGCAATTTGTCACCATTGTCGTTCTTCAGGCGCTCGCCGCCGGTGCAGATCGGAAACAGCCAGTCCGAGCGCATCTGGACGTCGTCGTTCGATGCCTTCAGCGCCTCGTAGTTGAAAGTGTAGCCCTTGCCCTTCTGGTCGCGCGATGCCCAGATCATCGTCTCATGCGCGTTCTGGAAACGGCGGCCACGGAAATTGGGCATTGGATTGGTCTTGCGCCAGACGACGTCGTTGAGGATCCAGAAGCCCAGGTCCTGCATCTTTGCCCCGACCCTGAAAATATTGTGGTAGGAGCCGATAACCCAGATCGTGCCGTTGGGCTTCAACACACGGCGCGCCGCCAGCAGCCAGGCGCGGGTGAAGGCGTCGTAGGCCTCAAAACTGTCGAACTGGTCCCAATGGTCGTCGACGGCATCGACCTTGGATTGGTCGGGCCGGTGCAGATCGCCATCGAGCTGCAAATTATAGGGCGGATCGGCGAAGATCACGTCGATCGACTTTTCCGGCAGCCGTTCGAGCGCGGCGACGCAGTCGCCCTTCAGGATCGTATCCAGCCACTCGGATTGCTGGGGAGCATCGGAAAGCTCGTCGAGAAGACGCACGGCAGACATTGTGACACCCAAGGCACGCGTTACTGTTTACTGTCCGTTATGGTTACCGATCAGCGTAAATATTCAGTGAAGCAGCCCGCCGAATTTGCGAAGCACGGCCTGTTGGTGTATGCCGCGCCGCCTGAGCCGTTTGGACCAAAGGGCCTCGGCATTCCCCTCATCCCGCTTTCCGGATCACCATGCCTCAGCCAGACCTTGTCATCTTCGATTGCGACGGCGTGCTCGTCGATTCCGAAATCATCGCCGCGCGGATCGATGCCGAGCTGTTGACCTCGGCCGGCTACGAGATATCGGCCGAGGAGATTTCCGAGGTCTATGCCGGGTTGACTTTCAAGGACATCATGATGCGGGTCGAGGAAAAGTCCCGGATCCCGTTCCAGGCCTCGCTGATCGACAAGGAGGAACAGCTGGTCGATCGTCGGCTGCGCAGCGACGTGCGTGCCATCGACGGGGCGCACGAGGCTGTCGCCGCGGTAGCAGTGCCGCGCTGCGTCTGTTCGAATTCGCGTTCGGAGCGAATCGAATTCATGCTGGAGAAGGTGCAGCTTTTGCCGTTCTTTGCCGGCCGTATCTTTTCCTCGCTGGAAACCCCGACCGGGAAATCCAAGCCGGCGCCGGACGTGTTTCGGTTCGCCGCGGAAAAGCTCAAGGCCGATCCTGCGAACACCTTTGTCATCGAGGATTCGGTGCATGGCGTCACCGGCGCCAAGACGGCGGGAATGCGCGTCATCGGCTTCACCGGCGCGGCGCACAGCTATCCCGGCCACGCCGATGCGCTGACCGAGGCCGGCGCGGAAACGGTCATCCGCCGCTGGGCGGAACTGAAAAGCGTGATCGCCGCGCTGTCGGAATGGTCGGCGGACGCCTGAGAGGCCGCCTCCAACCGCCGTGGCGCGAATGCAGCGGCTTAGTTGGTCGCGGCGGCTTTCTTCTTCCTCGGCTTGTCTGTCGCTACTTTCGGAGCGCCCTCGTCATACCCGGCATACGCCTGGTAGTCCTTCGCCGTCGGCTCCGGAACGACGACGTTGGAATCGGTGAAGACGAACTGCGTGGCACTCGAAGGATCAGTAACCTGGACCTGATAGGAGTGAAGCTGCGAATAGAGAACTTCGGTGCCGTGCATCACCGCGATGCGGATCGGCATGGTGATGGTCCCGGGGGTGAACATCGGGCCAGGCACGACCTTGCCGGCGACGGCTATCTTCATCGACAAGGAGCCGTTGGCGCGGCTGCAGTCGCGGGTCACATCGGTGATCGAGGCCTGATAGATGATCTTGGCGGAATCGTCCGGCTGATCGGCGCCAGCCGCGTCCGCTGCCGGCTGGGCGGCTTCCTCGGCGGCAACATCGGTTTTTTTCTTCGGCTTCGGACCGCTCTTGGCGTAGGTATTGAAGAAGGCGGTGCCGTCCCGCAACGTCACTTTCGGGCAATAGGCCTGCAGCTGGCTGGAAAGCACCTTGGGATCGGGTGGCGGTGGCGGTGTTGTATCCTTTTTGCCGAAGCCGAGAATTCCATTGTCGCTCGATTGGCAACCTGCGGCGGCAAGCATAAAGCCGGCGAGCGCCAGACCCGCGACAAAACGACCGTTGAATGAATGAAACGCCATGAACTGCACTTCCCTCTCGCAAAGCCGGTGACGTATATCAACCGCGCGGCAAAAATGCGACTGAGCCTGCGCAGAAATCCACCACCTCGCGGCGGGCGAAAATTCCCGGCAGCAATGGAAACGTGACGATGCAATATGTGAGTACCCGCGGGGAAGCGCCCGCGCTTGGATTTTCCGACGCGGTGCTGGCCGGACTGGCGCGCGACGGCGGGCTCTACCTGCCGAGCGCCTGGCCGCATTTTTCCGCAGCCGAGATCGGCGCCATGCGCGGCCTTGCCTATCCCGATCTTGCCATCCGTGTGCTGTCGCCGTTCCTCGGCGGCGAGATCGCGGCGCCAGTGTTCGAACGGCTGGTGCGCGAAGCCTATGCGACCTTCCGCCATGAGGCCGTCTGCCCGCTGGTGCAGACCGGGCCGAACAGCTTCGTGCTGGAGCTGTTCCACGGCCCGACGCTCGCGTTCAAGGACGTGGCGATGCAGCTTCTTGCGCGGCTGATGGACCATGTGCTGGCCGAGCGCGACCAGCGCGCCACCATTGTCGGTGCCACCTCCGGCGACACCGGAGGGGCCGCCATCGATGCCTTTGCCGGGCGCAACCGCACCGACATCTTCGTGCTTTTCCCGCACGGCCGCGTCTCGCCGGTACAGCAGCGGCAGATGACGACCTCGACCGCCGCAAACGTCCATGCGTTGGCGATCGAAGGCAATTTCGACGACTGCCAGGGCCTGGTAAAGGCCATGTTCAACGACCACGGTTTTCGCGACCGGGTATCGCTGTCCGGCGTCAACTCGATCAACTGGGCCCGCATCATGGCCCAGATCGTCTATTATTTCTCGTCCGGCCTGTCGCTCGGCGCGCCCGACAGGCCGGTTTCCTTCACCGTGCCGACCGGCAATTTCGGCGACATCTTCGCCGGCTATGCCGCCAAGAAGATGGGGCTGCCGATCGAACGGCTGATCATCGCCACCAACGACAACGATATTCTGGCGCGCACGCTGGCGACCGGCGAATACCGCATGAAGGGGGTCTTTTCGACCACGTCGCCCTCGATGGACATCCAGGTGTCTTCGAACTTCGAACGCTTGCTGTTCGAAGCGTCCGGCCGCGATGCCTCGACCGTGCGGCGCTACATGAACGGGCTCAAGCAGTCCGGCGCCTTCACCATCGAGGCCGGCGAAATCGCCAAGATCCGCTCCGAATTCGACGCCGGCCGCGCCACCATGGACGAGGTCGCCGCCACCATCCGCACCACACTTGCGGCGAGCGGCTATCTGCTCGACCCGCATACGGCCGCGGCCGTGCATGTGGCCGCCGGCAAGGCTGCGGGTGAGGTGCCGATGGTGGTGCTGGGCACTGCGCACCCGGCAAAGTTTCCCGCCGCCGTCGAAGCCGCCAGCGGCGTGTCGCCTGCCCTGCCTGCATGGCTAGGCGGGTTGATGAGCGCCGAGGAAAAATACACGGTACTTCCATCCGACCTGAAAATGATGGAAGATTATCTCGGCCGCCACACGCGGGCGGCGCGTTAGGGAGTAATTGCCATATGGGTGTTGAGGTAAGCCGTCTGTCGAACGGCCTGACAGTCGCCACCGAAACCCTTCCAAGCCTCGAATCTGTTGCCCTTGGCGCCTGGGTCAAGTCGGGCGCACGCAACGAGCGTGACGAAGAGCACGGAATGGCGCACTTGCTCGAGCACATGGCTTTCAAGGGCACTAGGCGGCGAAGCGCCTTCGAGATTGCCTCGGAGATCGAGGACGTCGGCGGCGAGATCAATGCCGCCACCAGCGTCGAGACGACTTCCTATTATGCAAGGGTTCTGAGCGACGACGTGCCGCTGGCCGTCGATATCCTTTCCGACATCCTGCAGGAATCCGAATTCGATCCGCAGGAGTTGGAACGAGAGCAGCATGTGATTCTGCAGGAGATCGGCGCCGCGCACGATACGCCCGACGACGTCGTTTTCGATCACTTTACCGAGACCGCCTTCCGCCACCAGACTATCGGCCGCTCGATTCTTGGCACGCCGGAAACCGTCAAATCCTTCACTTCGAAGCAGCTGCACGACTTCATCGAACGACAGTACGGCGCCGAGAACATGGTGATGGTGGCGGCCGGCGATATCAAGCACGACGATTTCGTGCGGGAGGTCGAAAAGCGTCTCGGCAGCTTCCGCGGCAAGGCCGACGGCACCGTCCCGCAATATGCGCAATATGTCGGCGGCGATTTTCGCGAGGACCGCGACCTGATGGACGCGCAGATCGTGCTGGGTTTCGAGGGCCGCGCCTATCACGTCCGCGATTTCTATGCCTCCCAGGTCCTGTCGATGATCCTGGGCGGCGGCATGTCGTCGCGACTTTTCCAGGAAGTCCGCGAAAAACGCGGCCTGTGCTATTCGGTCTATGCCTTCCATTGGGGTTTTTCCGACACCGGCGTCTTCGGGGTCCATGCGGCGACCGGACAAAGCGATATTGCCGAGCTGGTGCCTGTGATCATCGACGAGCTGCAAAAGGCCGGTGAAAACATCCTGCAGGAGGAGCTCGACCGGGCGCGTGCCCAATACCGCGCCGGGCTGATCATGTCGGCCGAGAGCCCGGCCAGCCGCGCCTCGCAGATCGCCAGGCAGTTGCTTCTGTTCGGCAGGCCGATCGCCAAGGAAGAGCTGATGGAGCGGCTGGCGGCGTTGACTGTCGAGCGGCTGACGGATCTGTCGTCCCGGCTTTTTTCGACCAAGCCGACGCTTACAGCCGTCGGGCCGGTGGGTACGCTCGCGCCCTATGAGGCCATCCTCGATTCGCTTTCGGGCACGCAGACCACTGCCCGTAAGCTTGCCGTCTAAGCCTATTCGAGCGTCGTGTTCGCGCTCCCTTTCTTTCGCCGCGACCTGCCGGCACTGAAGGGCGAGCTTGTCACGCTGCGCGTACCGCTGACCAACGACTATCGCGAGTGGTCGGTGCTGCGCAGTGAAAGCCGCGCTTTTCTTGAGCCGTGGGAGCCGCGATGGACCCCTGACGAACTCGACCGCACGGCGTGGCGGCATCGTATCGGGCGCTACCGCGAGGACTACGCGCAGGGGACGGCGATCGCCTTCTTCATCTTCGAGAAAAGCAGCGGCAAGCTGGCCGGCGGTATCACCCTCGGCAATATCCGCCACGGGGTCGCCCAAAGCGGCCATATCGGCTACTGGATCGGCGAGCGCTTCAGCGGACGCGGGCTGATGACCGATGCCGTCAAAGTGGTGACGCGTTTCGCCTTCGAAACGCTGCGATTGCACCGGATCGAAGCTGCCTGTATCCCCGATAACGCCCGGTCGATCCGCGTGCTTGAAAAAGCCGGATTCCGGCGCGAAGGACTGCTACGATCTTATCTCAGGATCAACGGCATCTGGCAGGACCATTACCTATACGCCCGAATCGCGGACGATCCGCCGGGCGTTGGAACAAAGGGCTGATTTTGACGAATTTTCTGCGCAACGGGTCGCTGCTTGCCTTTATGCTGGCGGCAATCGTCACGCTCTGCGCGGCGTCCTCGGCCTTTGCCGTAGAACCGATCAAGATCGCCCGCGACGACGTTGCGCTCGATCTTTCGGGGGCCGTCTTGATCTACCGGAACCAGGGCGAGAATTTTCAGGTGTCGACCGCGCCAGGCCCGGACGGCATCGTGCGGCGCATCGAGGTCGAGGCAAATGATGCGCGCTCGACCGGTGACTGGGCGGTGTTCGCGCTCGCTAATACCACCGACCAGCAGCTCGACAGGCTGATTGTCGCACCGCATTTCCGGCTGGTGAATTCCGGCCTGTTCTGGCCGGATCTCGGCTCGACCCGTATCGCCGCGATCACGCCCAGCGAAGGCTTTGCGCTCGACCGCCAGACCAGCCCCGACGCCGACGTGTTCCGGGTCACACTGAACCCGGGAACGGTGATTACCTTCATCGCCGAGCTCGCCTCGCCCAAGCTGCCGCAGGTCTATCTGTGGGACCCTGAATCCTACAAGGACTCGGTCAATTCCTACACGCTGTTTCGTGGCATCGTCATCGGCATCGCCGGCCTACTGGCGCTGTTCCTGACCATTCTTTTCGTCGTCAAGGGGACCTCGATGTTCCCAGCAACGGCGGCCCTAGCGTGGGCGGTGCTTGCCTATATCTGCGTCGATTTCGGCTTTCTCAACAAGATCATAGAAATCTCACCGGGCAATGAGCAGATGTGGCGCGCCGGAACGGAGGTGGCGCTTGCGGCGACCTTCGTGGTGTTCCTGTTTGCCTATCTCAACCTCAACCGGTGGCACGGCCATTTCAGCTACGGCGCACTGGTCTGGATTCTCGGGCTGGTGCTGATCGCCGGTGTCGCCATCATCGATCCGGCGGTTGCCGCCGGCATTGCCAGGCTGTCCTTCGCCGCCACCGCGCTGACCGGGCTCGGCCTGATCATCTTCCTCGGTATCCGCGGTTACGACCGCGCGATCATGTTGGTGCCCAGTTGGGTGATGGTTCTGCTGTGGCTATGCGGATCGTGGATGGCAATCACCGGCATGCTGGACAACGATATCGCTCAGCCGGCGCTGGGCGGTGGGCTGATCCTCATCATCCTGCTGATCGGCTTCACCGTGATGCAGCACGCTTTTGCCGGCGGCGCGCTGCATCAGGGCCTGTTCTCCGACCTTGAGCGGCAGGCGCTGGCGGTTGCCGGATCGGGCGATACTGTGTGGGACTGGGACGTGCTGCGCGACCGCGTCGTCACTCGTCCCGACGTCAGCATTCAGCTCGGTCTTGCCCCCAACAGTCTCGGCGGGCCCGCCCGCAACTGGCTGCCGGTGCTGCATGCCGACGACCGCGACACGTTTCGCACGACGCTCGACGTGGTGCTCGAGCACCGGCGCGGCCGGGTGTCGCAAAACTTCCGCCTGCGCGGCGCCGACGGGCACTATCACTGGTTTTCGCTGCGCGCCCGGCCGGTGATCGGCTCGGACGGCGAGGTCATCCGCTGCGTCGGCACCATGGTCGACGTGACGGAGCAGAAGAAGTCCGAGGAACGGCTGCTGCATGACGCCGTACATGACAATCTCACCGGCCTGCCCAACCGCGAGTTGTTCATGAACCGGCTGGAGGCGATCATTTCGATCGCCCGCACCGAAGAGAAGGTGCGCCCGACCGTCTTCGTCATCGACATCGACCGCTTCAAGCAGGTCAATGACGGGCTCGGCATCTCGGCCGGCGATACCATCCTTTTGACCATCGCGCGGCGGCTGCACCGGCTGCTCAAGCCGAAGGATTCGCTGTCGCGCTTTGCCGGCGACCAGTTCGCGCTGATGCTTTTGTCGGAGCAGGATCCGGCTCGCATCGCGGGCATTGCCGATGCCATCAAGCACGCCATCAACAACCCGATCACCTTCGCCAAGCGCGAGATCGTGCTGACCGCCTCGATCGGGCTGATCACCTGGACCGCCACGCAGACCTCAGCCGAGGACATGGTCAAGGATGCCGAGCTTGCCATGCATCAGGCCAAGCGCTTCGGCGGCGACCGGATCGAGCCATTCCGTCCCGCCTTCCGCACCGTCGGCACCGACCGGCTGCAGTTCGAGTCCGATCTGCGCCGCGCCATCGAACGACGCGAATTCACGCTTGCCTACCAGCCGATCGTGCGGCTGGAGGACGGCAGCGTCGCAGGCTTCGAAGCGCTGCTGCGCTGGGACCATCCGCGTCGCGGCATGATCCCGCCGGCTGATTTCATTCCGGTCGCCGAAAACTGCGGCCTGATCGTGCAGCTTGGGCTGTTCGCCATGCAACAGGCTGCCGAAGACCTGGCGGGATGGCAAAAGCAGATCGGCGATGCGCCGCTGTCGGTCTCGGTCAATCTGTCCAGCCGTCAGCTCATCCGCCGCGACCTGGTCAGCGACGTCCGCTCGGTGATCGCGCGAGCCAACCTGAAACCGCGCTGCTTCCGGCTCGAACTCACCGAATCGCTGGTGATGGACAATCCCGAGCAGACCGCCCATGTGCTGACCAAGCTGAAGCAGCTTGGCATCGGCCTGTCGCTGGATGATTTCGGCACCGGCTATTCATCGCTGGCCTATCTGACGCGCTTTCCGTTCGACACTATCAAGATCGACAAGAGCTTCGTCGACGACGCGACGCCGAAACGTGCGGTGCTGCTCAAATCCATGGTCAACATGGCGCATGAACTCGGCCTGTCGGTTGTCGCCGAAGGCATTTCGGACGAGAGCGATGCGCTCGAGTTGCGGCAGATGGGCTGCGAATACGTGCAGAGCTTCATGTTCGGCGCGCCGATGCCGGGCGACCAGGTGCTGAAGACGCTGAAGGAACAGTATCCGTTGACCCAAGCGTGACAAGTTTCAGGACGTAATGAGGTTCAGGCGTGACCGGCAGCCAGGCTGAGATGCGCGAGATCGATGCCGATCGAGGCGAGGATCCGGTCATATTTGCGATCGATGTCGGCGTCGAACAGAAGCTCGGCACTTGCCGGGCAAGTCAGCCAGCCATTCTCGACGATCTCGTTTTCAAGCTGGCCCGCACCCCAGCCGGCATAGCCGAGCGCCATCAGCGCCCGCCGGGGTCCGCGGCCGGAGGAGATCGCGCGCAATATGTCGACGGTCGCGGTCAGACAGACATCGTCGGACACGGCGAGCGAGGATTCCACCCGGTAGTCGCCCGAATGCAGAACGAAGCCGCGGCTGCGATCCACCGGTCCGCCATTGCGCACGACGAAGTCGCGCGCCGGCGGCGGCAGGCGAATTGCCTCCAGCTCGTTCATGATGCCGAGTTGCACGAGCAGGTCCGGAAACAGCATCTGCTGCGTCTGGTTGATGATCAGCCCCATCGCGCCTTCGTCGCTGTGCGCGCAAATGTAGATGACGGAGCGTGTGAAGCGGTCGTCCTTCATGCCGGGCATGGCAATCAGGAACTGATCGTCGAGAAAGCCGGGTCCTGCGGCCGTCCTTTTATGGCGCAACAAATCCATGGCCACAGCGTAACGCGTTTCCGGGGCGTCGAAAAGATGGGCGGCGCCCGATTTGATCAGGCTCAAAAGCCGAAGGTCACGCAAATATGATGCCGGCGGCGTCATGAAATCATTGTGTGGCCATCAACAGACGATCAAATCATCGCCATGCAAAGCTTGAAAATCCTGCTGCTTAGCGTGGCCATTGGATCGGCGACCGGCCTCCCCGCCTCAGCCTCCTCATCGGCCTGGTACAATAGCGAAGGCGGCAGGGTGCGGCTGGTGACGAGCGGCAAGGCCGACGAGGCCGGGCGTCTCCAGGGCGTCCTTGACATTGCGCTGAAGCCCGGCTGGAAGACCTATTGGCGCGATCCGGGCGATGCGGGCGTGCCGCCACAGATCGACGTCTCGGCCAGCACCAACATTGCCGACGCGACGCTTTCGTTTCCGCCGCCGCAGCGCCATGACGACGGCTATGGCAAATGGGCCGGCTACGACCACCCGGTTTCGTTGCCGGTGACGTTCACGCTTGCCGCGCCCGGCCAGCCGGCCGTCATCGATGCGGACATTTTCCTCGGCATCTGCGAAACCATCTGCATCCCGGTGCAGACAAGGCTGACCGTCGATCCCGGCGCCGATCCGGACAACGCCGGGGACGCGGCACTGGTCAAGGCAGGCCTTGCCACCCTGCCCGCCACGGCAACGCCCGATTTCGGCATAAACGTACTGCCGGGCGACCACGAAACGCTGATTGTCGAAGCGAGCTTTCCGGGCAGCCCCGAGGGCGCCGACCTCTTCGTTGCCGGCGAACGCGACTACATGTTCGGTGCCCCGGCACGCAGCGAAAAGGATGGCAAGCTGATCTTTACGGTGCCGATCCTCGACAGGCCGTCGACAACGCCAACCGATGGCGGCCTGCACTACACACTGACAAGTGCCGCAGGCGCGGTCGAAGGCCTGTTGCCATTCCCGTGATGCCAACGTCTGGACGGTTGCCGGGCGCGCCTTAATTCGCTATCGCAAGGACACTCCCTTCCATTTCCAAGCGAGGACCATCATGACGATCTCCGTTGGCGACAAACTGCCCGATGCGACCTTCAAGACAATGACCGCCGACGGTGCAAAGCCGATAACGACGGGCGAGCTATTCTCAGGAAAGAAGGTCGTGCTGTTTGGCGTTCCAGGCGCCTTCACGCCGACCTGCAGCAACAATCATCTGCCCGGCTATCTGGACAATTACAACGCCATCCTGGCGCGCGGCGTCGACACTATCGCCGTCGTCTCGGTCAACGATGTTCACGTCATGGGGGCCTGGGCCCGCTTCAGCGGCGGTGAAGGCAAAATCCTTTATCTTGCCGATGGCAATGGCGATTTCGCCAAATCGGTCGGCCTCGACGCCGACCTCTCCGGCGGCGGCATGGGGCTACGCTCGAAGCGTTTTTCGATGATCGTCGATGACGGCAAGGTCACCGCGCTCAATGTCGAGACAAAGCCCGGCGTCGACGAATCCGGCGCTGCTCACATTCTCGGACAGCTTTCCGTCTTGGCGACAGCATAGGCCAGGGACGGCGGCGGTCGCCTTCGAGCGCTGCGCGTCGAAAGGATGCTGCCTTTGCATCGGCGCATGATCCTTCCGAAAGCCGACCCGGTTTTCAGGGCCATGCGTCGGCCCTTTGGGACTGCTTGCTTTTGGGGACCTCGATTATGTCTGACATCGTCTGGCGCAGCGTCGCGATCGGCATCGGCGCAACCGCGCTTATGGATGTCTGGGCGATTTTCCTGAGCAAGGTGTTTGCTCAACCGCGGCCGAACTGGGGGCTGGTCGGCCGCTGGGTCTGGCATCTCAGGGAAGGCAAGGTCTTCCATGACGACATTGGCGAGGCCTCGCCCTACCCGCATGAATCAGTACTTGGCTGGGCCTTTCATTATGCTGTCGGCATCGTCTACGGCGTCATACTGGTCGTGCTGGCCGGAACGGCCTGGCTCACCGCGCCGACCTTCCTGCCGGCTTTTATGCTCGGCATCATCACCGTCGGCGCCGGGTGGTTTCTGCTGGCGCCCGGCATGGGCGCCGGCTGGGCCGCTTCGAAGCGGCCCAATCCGATGCAGGTCCGCGCCCTCAATCTTGTGTCGCATACGGTGTTTGCCATCGGACTGTTCGGCACCGCCCTTCTGATCCGCTGACACGCCAGTTCAACCGGATCAATAACTCTGGGTCGAGCGCCGAACCTTCTTGGCCGCCGATTGCCTGGACTGGGTGCCTTCCTTCGGCGGCACGGACGCGAGCACGGGTTTCGCCGACTTCGTCTTGAATGGCGCCATGCCGAGCCGCGCCAATTCGTCGGCGCGCTCGTTCTCAGGATGGCCGGCATGGCCCTTGACCCAATGCCAGGTGACCTGGTGGCGGTTGCGCGCAGCGTCGAGCTGCTGCCACAGCTCGGCATTCTTCACCGGCTGCCTGGCGGCCGTCTTCCAGCCGTTGCGCTTCCAGCCGTCGATCCAGCTGAAAATACCGTCCTTGACATAGTTGCTGTCGGTATAAAGATCGACGGCGCAGGGCTCCTTGAGCGCATTGAGCGCCGAGATGGCCGCCAACAACTCCATGCGGTTGTTGGTGGTCAGAGCCTCGCCACCATGGAGCTCCTTGATTGCGCCGTTGAAGCGCAGGATTGCGCCCCAGCCGCCAGGCCCCGGATTGCCCGAACAGGCACCATCGGTGAAGATTTCAACGCGCTTGGTCATGTCAGTCCATATTCGGAAGGAGAGTTGATCGCCCGGTGGAAGCGCATCCGGCGGATATACTCGGTCGGGTCGCGTTTCATCACCAGCCCGCCGTCCGGGACCGTCAGCCAGTCGTAGAGCCGGGTCAGCATGAAGCGCAGCGCCGAGCCGCGCGCCAGCATCGGCAGCGCAGCTTTCTCGTCACTGCTCAACGGCCGCACGCTTTGGTAGCCGGCAAGCAGTGCCGTGCCCTTGGTCAGATTGAAGGAAAAATCCTTCTCGAAGCACCAGGCGTTCAGGCACGTGGCAACGTCATAGGCGTAGAGGTCGTTGCAGGCGAAATAGAAGTCGATCAGCCCGGACAGTTTCTCGCCGAGGAAGAACACATTGTCCGGGAAAAGATCGGCATGGATGATGCCTTGCGGCAGACCGTTCGGCCAGTTCCGCTCGAAATCGGCGAAATCGGCATCGACCTCGGCCGCCAGTCCCGGCTCGACCTCGTCGGCGCGGGCGCGGGCGGCATTCCACAGCTTGCGCCAGCCATCGATGGCAAGGGCGTTGGGGCGGGTCATCGGAAAATCCGCGCCGGCGAGATGCAGTGCCGCCAGCGCCTTGCCGACCTCGCCGCAATGCGCAGCCGTCGGCCGCCGCAGCGACAGGCCTTCGAGAAAGGTGATGATGACCGCCGGCCGGCCGGCAAGTGTTCCGATCACACCGCCATCATGTGCGGTGACCGGGAGTGGGCACGAAATGCCCTTTCTGGCGAGGTGGGCCATAAGGCCGAGAAAGAACGGCAGGTCAGCCTTGTCGACGCGCTTCTCGTAAAGCGTCAGTATGTAGGAGCCGCTGCTGGTGTGCAGCAGAAAATTCGAGTTTTCGGTGCCTTCGGCGATGCCCTTGTAGGACAAGAGGTCGCCGACCGGATAGTTCCTGAGGAATGCGCCGAGATCGCCCTCGTTGACGTCGGTGTAGACCGCCATCGTTGCTACGCGGCCCCGTTGACGAAGGCCATGTCGGCAGCCGTCAGTTCGACATCGCGCAACACCCGCATCACCGGAAAGTCCTCCGTCTCCGTCGCCGTCACGGCCAGCTCGATGGTCACGTCGAAGCGCTGCCTGAACGCATCGACGATCTCGTCGACGATGATCTCCGGCGCCGAGGCGCCCGCCGACAGGCCGAGCGTCGAAATGCCGGCAATCTCATTCCACGGAATTTCGGAGGCGCGCTGCACGAGAAGCGACATCGAGGCGCCGGCGCGCTCGGCCACTTCGACCAGGCGCCGCGAGTTGGAGGAGTTAGGTGCGCCGACAACCAGGAAGAGATCGGCGCCGGCCGCTGTTTCCTTGACCGCTTCCTGGCGATTGGTGGTGGCGTAACAGATCGATTCCGCCGCCGGCGCGTGCAGCTCGGGAAAACGCTGCTGCAGGGCGCGGATGATACCGGCGGTGTCCTCGACCGACAGCGTCGTCTGGGTGACGAAGCCGAGCGCTTGCGGGTCTGCGGGCACGAAGCTTGCGGCGTCGGCCTCGGTCTCGATCAGAGTGACCGCGCCGTCCGGCAACTGGCCCATTGTGCCGATCACCTCCGGATGCCCGGCATGGCCGATCAAGAGCACGTGGCGGCCAAGCCGCTGATGGCGCATCGCCTGCTTATGGACTTTCGAAACCAGCGGGCAAGTCGCATCGAGATAGAACAGGTTGCGGGACTGGGCGTCGGCCGGCACCGATTTCGGCACGCCATGCGCCGAAAAGACGACCGGGCTCTGGCGATGCTCGGGCGGGATCTCGGAGAGCTCCTCGATGAACACCGCGCCGAGGCTTTGCAGCCCTTCGACGACGTAGCGGTTGTGCACGATCTCGTGGCGGACATAAACCGGCGCACCGTATTTCTTCAGCGCCAGCACGACGATCTGGATGGCACGGTCAACGCCCGCACAGAAACCGCGGGGCTGGCAGAGCCGGATGGTCAGCGACGGCTTGGTCTGAAGCATGATTGTATCTTACGCTGATTGTAGGCCGGTTGATCGGACTATGACTTCTGAGCTCAAGGCGCGAAATGAGGTGCGCGGCCCTGCCCTGTCAAGGGTAGTGGCGGCGATCATTGGTCTTTCGCCGGGCGGCGGAGCCAGGAGATCAGGACGCCGGCAAGGGCGGCGGCAAGGCCGTACCAGGTTATCGCATATTGCAGATGGCTGTTCGGCAGGTCGATGACGGTGACACCGCCAACTGGCAGCCCGCCGGGGTTGGGCGTGGCGTTCGCATCGATGAAGATCGGCACCAGCGCCGCACCTGTCGGCAGGCCGGCGCTCGAGGCCATCGCGTCACGATCTTTCCAGTAGAAGATATTCTTCTGCGGATCATTGTCGGGAAGCATCATCGAGGGCTTGGCCGGCAGCGGGTTGCGGGCGAGCCCCGTCACCGTCATTTTGCCCGTTACCTGCCCCTGCGGCCGCTTGCCTGGATCCTTGAAATCGTAAGGCACGAAGCCGCGGTTGATCAGCACGAAACGGCCATCGTCGAGCTGTAGCGGCGTGAAGACGTCGAAACCGGACTGGCCTTCCCAGGTGGCGAGGAAATGCCGCTCGCCTCGATGCAGGAAAATGCCGGTCACTATCACCGGCGTGTAGTCCACGTCGCCGGCGGCAGCAAACCGCTTTTCGAGCTCGGCCAATGGCACAGGCGCCGAATGCGTGCGCTGGTCGATCGTCTGGAGAAGGCCCTCTTTCCAGTGCAGGCGCTGAAGCTGCCAGGTGCCGAGCGCCAGCAGGATCAAAAACACGACGATACCCAGGCCGAGCGCCAATGCGCGCTTGGGCCACGACCGGCCGGCCACCGAACCTGATGCCTCGCTCATTCGCCGCGGTCCAGCCGGCCCTCGGCCGCCTTGTTGCGGTATTGCAGCGTCAGCAGCACGCCCTTGATCAGCCGGAGCGCCGCCAGGCAAAGCACCAGCGTCAGCGGAATCCACAGCAGCAGATGCAGCCAAAGCGGTGGATTGAGCGTCACCTCCATCCACAACGCCAGGCCGACGACGATGAAGCCGATGATCAGGATAACGAACACCGCCGGCCCGTCACCAGCATCGGCGAAAGAATAATCGAGGCCGCAATTGCTGCAGCGATTGCCGACCGTGAGGAACCCGGAGAACAGCTTGCCCTCGCCACAGCGGGGGCAGCGGCCATGCAAGCCGGCCGAGATCGGATCGATTGGTGGCCAGATCGCCTTGTCGTCGCTCATGGGATCATCCTAGGAGCATTTGCCGCAAAAGATAAGGCGGCCACGTCGCCGCAGCCGCCTTGTCGATTTCCTCAGTTCGATCTCAGTGCGGTTCGATCATCGCGCCGTTCGATGCCCAGACGTAGATCGAGGCAAACAGGAACAGCCACACCACGTCCACGAAGTGCCAGTACCAGGCGGCGGCCTCGAAGCCGAAATGCTGCTTGGGCGTGAAATCGCCCTTTATGGCGCGGATCAGGCAGACCAACAGGAAGATCGTGCCGATGATGACGTGGAAACCATGGAAGCCGGTCGCCATGAAGAAGGTGGCGCCGTAGATCGAATCCCTGAAGCCGAACGGCGCGTGCATGTACTCGTAGGCCTGCACCATCGTGAACAGCATGCCGAGGCCGACGGTCAGCACCAAGCCATTGATCAGGCCCTTGCGGTCGCCGTGGATGAGCGAGTGGTGCGCCCAGGTCACCGTGGTACCCGACAGAAGCAGGATGACGGTGTTGTAGAGCGGCAGATGGAAAGGGTCGAGAACTTCGAGGCCCTTGGGTGGCCAGACGCCGCCGGTGAAGGCAGTACGGGCGTATTGATGGACCTCGCCCGGAAACAGGCTGGCGTCGAAGAAGGCCCAGAACCAGGCGACGAAGAACATCACCTCGGAGGCGATGAACATGATCATGCCGTAGCGCAGATGCAGCGACACGACACGGGTGTGGTGTCCCTCATGCGCTTCCTTGATCGTATCCGACCACCAGGCGAACATCGTGTAGATGACGATCAGCAGGCCGATGAAGAACAGCCATGGATTGGCGACATTGAAACCGAAGATCGGGAAATCGCCGCCCTTGAGGTATTGCATGTAACAGACGCCGCCGAACGCGGTCACCAGCGCCCCGACGGAGCCCAGGAACGGCCACGGGCTCGGGTCGACGAGGTGGTAGTCATGTTGTGGTTTTGCGTGTGCGTCTGCCATATCAACCCCCGAGGCTTGCTTCGGTATCTGAAATCTTGTTGCGGCGGCCGTCGGCCGGCACCGATGATGCGACCGGCTTGGTCTTGTCGACCGGGAACATCGTGTAGGACAGGGTAATCGTCGTCAGATCCTTCAATTCCGGCGCGTTGACGATGTCGGGATCGACATAGAAGACGACCGGCATGTCCAGTGTCTCGCCCGGCTTCAGCGTCGTGTCGGTGAAGCAGAAACACTCGACCTTGTTGAAGTAAGGTCCGGCCAGTTCCGGCTGCACGTTGAAGGTGGCACGTCCAGTGATGGGACGGTTGAATTTGTTGGTCGCGCTGAAATGCGCCTCGGCGGTTTCGCCGATCTTGATGGTGATCGAGCGGGCGACCGGCTGGAATTGCCAGGGAACGCCGGCGGTGTTGGCGTCGAAGCGGATGGTGATGTCGCGATCGAGCACCCGATCGGCATATTGCTGGGTCGCCCGTTTGACGGTGCCGCCGTAGCCTGTCGCCTGGCAGAACATCGCGTAGAGCGGCACCGCGGCGTAGGCCATGCCGATCATGCCGCCGAAGAACGCGATGCAGACGCCGGCGACGACACGGTTCGTATTCTTCTTCTTAGGATCGGTGACTGTTTGCCTGGTCATTGTGAGCTCACATCGAGCCGGGGAAACTGTGACCAAATTTCACGATGGTCGCGACGTAGAATATGACGACCAGCGCCGCCAGCGCGAAACCGATTGCGGCCGAGCGATTGCGGCGGGCCTTCTGCTGACGTTCGGTCAACGTGACCAGTTCAAGCTTCTTTTCGGCCATGCTCATGCTCCACCAATGGTCAGCGCGCGCGCGACGACACAATCGCCAAGGTAGGCGGCGAAGATGGCGAAGAGATAGAGCAGCGAATAGCCGAACAAGGCCTTGGCCGGCTTCATCGCCCGGTCGTCATCGGCCATTTGCAGCACCTTCCACGCATACCAGACGAAGCCGGCGCCGAGCAGCAGTGCAACGATGCCATAGACCGGCGTGGTGAAGCCGAGAACCCAGGGCAGCACGCCAACCGGCGCGAGGACCAGCGCATAGGCAAAGATCTGGCGTCTGGTCGAGGCCTGGCCGGCGACATTCGGCATCATCGGAATGCCTGCCTTGGCGTAGTCCTCCGACTTGAACAGCGCGAGCGCCCAGAAATGTGGCGGCGTCCACAGGAAGATGACCAGGAACAGCACCAAGCTTTCGAGGCTGACCGATCCGGTTACCGCCGCCCAGCCTATGACCGGCGGAATGGCACCGGCAGCCCCGCCGATGACGATGTTCTGCGGCGTCCAGCGCTTCAGCCACATCGTATAGATGACGGCATAGAAAAAGATCGTGAAGGCCAGAAGCGATGCTGCCAACCAGTTGACCAGCACGCCGAGCGTCATCACCGACAGAACCGACAGCACCAGCCCGAAACTCAATGCCTCGCCTGGCCGGATACGGCCGGCCGGCACGGGACGGCCGGCGGTGCGCGTCATCACCGCATCGATGTCTGCGTCATACCACATGTTGAGCGCACCGGAGGCGCCGGCGCCGATGGCGATAGCCAGGATCGCGATCACCGCCAGCAGCGGATTGATGGTCACCGGAGCGGCGACCATGCCGACAAACGCAGTGAACACCACCAGCGACATGACGCGCGGCTTCAGCAGGGCGAAGAAATCGCCCGCCGTCGCTTCCGACATGCGGAAGCCCGGCTCGTCAATCAGTCTGTCTTCGGCAAGGGCCATGCGTATTTAAAGTCCATCATTCCGTTGGCCAAAACCGCCGGCCGGCCGGCGGTTCCGTATTAAAGGAGGCAACCGCCTACTTGATCTTCGGCAACTGTTCCCACTGGTGGAACGGCGGCGGCGAAGGCAGCTGCCATTCCAGCGTGGTCGCACCCTCGCCCCAAGGATTGGCGCCGGCGACCCGCTTCTTCTGGAACGCCTCGAAGACGCCGAACAGGAAGATGACGACGCCGACAGCCGAGATGTACGAGCCGTAGGACGACACCATATTCCAGCCGGCGAAGGCATCCGGATAGTCGATATAGCGACGCGGCATACCGGAAAGGCCGAGGAAGTGCTGCGGGAAAAAGACCAGGTTGACGCCGACGAAAGTGACCCAGAAGTGGGTGTTGGCGATCACCGGCGAATACATGTAGCCGGTCATTTTCGGGAACCAGTAGTACCAGCCGGCGAAGATGGCGAAGACCGCGCCCAGCGACAGCACGTAGTGGAAGTGCGCGACCACGAAATAGGTATCGTGCAGCGGGCGGTCGAGGCCGGCATTGGCCAACTGCACACCGGTGACGCCGCCAACAGTGAACAGGAAGATGAAGCCGATCGCCCACAGCATCGGGGTCTTGAGCGAAATCGACCCGCCCCACATAGTGGCGATCCACGAGAAGATCTTCACACCCGTCGGCACCGCGATGACCATGGTGGCGAAGACGAAATAGCGCTGGGTATCGAGCGACAGGCCCGTCGTGTACATGTGGTGGGCCCAGACGATGAAGCCCACCGCGCCGATGGCAACCATCGCATAGGCCATGCCGAGATAGCCAAACACCGGCTTCCTCGAAAAGGTCGAGATGATATGGCTGATGATACCGAAACCCGGCAGGATCAGAATGTAGACCTCCGGATGGCCGAAGAACCAGAACAGGTGCTGGAACAGGATCGGATCACCGCCACCGTCCGGGGCGAAGAAGGTGGTGCCGAAATTGCGGTCGGTCAACAGCATGGTGATGCCGCCGGCCAACACCGGAAGCGACAGAAGCAGCAGGAAGGCGGTAATCAGCACAGACCAGGCGAAAAGCGGCATCTTGTGCATGGTCATGCCGGGCGCGCGCATGTTGAAGATGGTGGTGATGAAGTTGATGGCGCCAAGAATCGAGGAGGCGCCGGCGATGTGGATTGACAGGATCGCCAGGTCCATGGCCGGTCCGGGCTGGCCCGATGTCGACAATGGCGGATAAAGCGTCCAGCCGCCGCCGACGCCGTAGGCGCCGGGCGCACTCGGGACGAAGGCCGAGAAAATCAGCAGGATGAAAGCCGGCGGCAGCAGCCAGAACGAGACGTTGTTCATGCGCGGGAAGGCCATATCCGGCGCGCCGATCATGATCGGCACCATCCAGTTGGCAAAGCCGCCGATCAGCGCCGGCATCACCATGAAGAAGATCATGATCAGCGCATGCGCGGTGGTGAAAGCATTGTACATGCTCTTGCCCCCGTCGATGGCGGCGTCGCCATTCATGCCGTAGACCATCTGCGCCAGGCCAGTGAATATCTGGATGCCCGGCTCCTGCAATTCCATGCGCATGACGACCGACAAGGCGCCACCGATGCAGCCCGCCATGATCGCGAAGATCAGATAAAGCGTGCCGATGTCCTTGTGGTTGGTCGAATACACCCACCGGACCCAGCCATGATACGGCTTGTGGTCGTGGTCGTCGTGAGCTGCAGCGTGCGCCATGGTCGGCTCCGTTCCCTGAATCTTTTCTGGTCGCGGCATCAATTGCCGGCGGCCGCTACCTTGTTCGTGCCATCGACCTCGGCCATCAGCGCCTTGTTGGCGCCGGGAAGGTCGGTTTTGGCTGCCGCCAGCCAGGTCTTGTATTGTGCATCGGAGACGACGCGAATGGCGATCGGCATGAAGGCGTGGTCCTTGCCGCAGAGTTCCGAGCACTGGCCGTAATAGAGGCCTTCCTTGTCGGCCTTGAACCAGACCTCGTTGATGCGGCCCGGCACCGCGTCGGTCTTGATGCCGAAGGACGGCATGGCAAAGGCGTGAATGACGTCGGTCGCCGTCACCAGCACGCGGGTCATGGTGCTGACCGGCACCACCATCTCATTGTCGACGGCGAGCAGGCGCGGATACGCGGCGCGATCTTCCTTGCCGGCAGCAGCCCTGTCAGCATCCTGAAGGATCGCGGAATTAAAGGAAAGCGTGTTGTCGACCTGGTATTCGTAGTCCCAGTTCCACTGATTGCCGGTCGCCTTGACGGTCAGCTTGGCTTCTTCCGGCGGCGTGTATTGCGCGGTCAGCAGCTGGAACGAGGGAATGGCGAGACAGAGCAGGATGACGACGGGACCGACAGTCCAGATGACCTCGATCAGCGTGTTGTGGCTGGTGCGCGACGGCGTCGGGTTGACGCTCGCCCGGAACCGCAAAATGCAGTAGGCAATCAGGAAAAGCACCAAGGCGGTGATCACAATGATGAACGCGAACGAGTAGTTCCCGAACCACTCGATCTGCCGCATAATGTCGGTCGCCGGAGGCTGAAAACTGGTTTCCCAAGGTTGGGGCTGGGCTGCATGAGCGGATGCAGCGGCAAACAACGTGGCGGCGGCACTAGCTACGATTTTGGCGGTTGCCAGGAATTTTTTCATCGCCCTCGTCATCTCCCAGTTCCTCGCGATCGGACCGCAAGAATGTCGAACAATGGCCGGGACGGGAATCCCGGACAATTCAAGGCTGGTTCAAACCATACTCCATTTGCCTCCGCAAGAAAGGAGCGCCGGAACCCGTGCGGCATTTTTGCGCGCAAGCGCGGCGCTGGCTTCGTGCGGTGACGGCTCGCCGCGAATCACCAGAGCGGCATCCGGGTAGAATGAGCCGCGCGGCGTGCGGAGCCGTCGCAATTAGGGCGAAATTGGCACTGAAAAGCGCATTGTCGCCTGTGTCGGGGCAGATCGCCGGGGTCTCGTCCTTTACTTGGGTTTAGTGCGGCTTAAAGTGCCGTGATTCGCAATGGAGCCGTCATGAACCCTTGGCTTTCGAGAACCTTGGCGAAGGTCATCTTTGTTGCCGCCGCAATAGGCTTGTCCGGTGCCGGCCTGGCCAATGCCGCGCAGCCAAGCGGCACGGTGAAGTCAACGCATGGGGCGTGGTCGATCATCTGCGATACGCCCGCCGGTGCTACATCCGAACAATGCGTGATGATGCAGAACGTCGTCGCCGAGGACCGTCCGGAAATGGGTCTTTCCGTCGTCGTGCTGCGCACAGCCGACAACAAGGCCGAAATCCTGCGTGTGCTGGCGCCGCTCGGCGTGCTGTTGCCGAACGGCCTCGGCCTCAATGTCGACGGCAAGGATATCGGCCGCGCCTATTTCGTGCGCTGTTTCCAGGACGGCTGCTATGCCGAGGTCATCCTGGAAAAGCCGCTGCTCGACACGCTGAAGACTGGTACGTCCGCCACCTTCATCGTCTTCCAGACGCCGGAAGAGGGCATCGGCATTCCCGTCGACCTCAAGGGTTTCGCCGACGGCTTCGCCGCCCTGCCTTGAGCCTGGGTCTTGTAGCACGATCCAGTGATGTTGACCGGCCGAGGTCACGGCAAATCTCATTTCAGATTGTCTGTGCGGGCCTTCGCGCCTACATCGTGGGAAACAATCCTCCTGCGAATGGACCTGCCATGAACAGCCTGATCGGCCAATTTGACATTTCCGACGATCGCATCAAGCAGATCGTTGCCGAGACTATTAACGGCGCCGACGACGGCGAACTGTTTCTCGAATATAGCGAAAGCGAATCGCTGATGTTCGACAATGGCAAGCTGAAGACCGCGAATTTCAACACCGACCAGGGTTTCGGCCTGCGCGCCGTCGCCGGCGAAGCCAGCGGCTACGCCCATTCCAGCGATCTCTCCGAAGCCTCGCTGCTGCGCGCCGCCGATGCCGTTTCGACGGTGAAGAGCGGCTATTCCGGCACGCTTGCCGCAGCGCCTGCCCGCACCAACCGCCACCTCTACGGCGACGGAAACCCTATCCCCTCGCCTTCCTTCGAGGCCAAGGCCAAGCTGCTTCAGGAAATCGATGCATGGCTGCGGGCCGAGGATCCGCGCGTCAGGCAGGTGACGGCGTCGCTCGCCGCCTCCTGGCAGCATGTCGAGATCATGCGCGCCGACGGCCAGATGGTGCGCGACATCCGTCCGCTGGTCAGGATCAACGTGTCGGTGGTGGTCGGCGACGGCGACCGCCAGGAGAGCGGCTCCTACGGCATGGGAGGCCGCAAGGATTTTGGTGAATTCCTGATCGAGGACAACTGGCGGCACGCGGCCAAGGAGGCATTGCGGCAAGCGCTGGTCAATCTCGAAGCGGTTCCAGCACCTGCCGGCACTTTCGACATCGTGCTGTCGAGCGGCTGGCCGGGCGTCATGTTGCACGAGGCCGTCGGCCACGGGCTGGAGGGCGATTTCAACCGCAAGAAGACGTCGGCCTTTGCCGGCCTGCTTGGCCAGCAGGTGGCGGCGAAAGGCGTCACCGTCGTTGACGACGGCACCCTGCCCGAGCGGCGTGGCTCGCTTACCGTCGACGATGAGGGCACGCCATCGGCCCATAACGTGCTGATCGACGATGGCAAGCTGGTCGGCTACATGCAGGACCGCCAGAACGCCCGGCTGATGGGCATGAAAGCCACCGGCAACGGGCGACGCCAAGGTTACGCGCACGAGCCTATGCCGCGCATGACCAACACCTACATGACAGCGGGCGACATGGAGCCGGACGAGATCATCGCCTCGGTCAAGAACGGCATCTATGCCGTGTCGTTCGGTGGCGGCCAGGTTGACATCACTTCGGGCAAGTTCGTGTTCGGCTGCACCGAAGCCTACATGATCGAGAACGGCAAGGTGACGCAACCGATCAAGGGCGCCATGCTGATCGGCAACGGGCCGGATGCCATGCATCGTGTGGCGATGATCGGCAACGACATGAAGCTCGACACCGGCATCGGCATGTGCGGCAAGGCCGGACAGGGCGTGCCGGTCGGCGTCGGCCAGCCGCATCTCAGGATGAACCAGATGACAGTCGGCGGCACCAGGGTTTGATGGAGTTGACGCCGAATTATCGCCGCTCCGGAACAACCAATCCCCGCCGCCCACTGCCTTGTCATCGCTTCAAGTTGGAGTAGCGTGCGCCTTGAATTTGCGGAGAGCTTCGACTATCTTACATTCGCCTTACACCTAAGGACGTGCCGAGATGGCTGCCGCAAAGAAGCTCGTAACTACGGTCTCGACCAAGGGACAGGTCATCCTGCCCAGCGCGATCCGGAAACGGAGGGAATGGCATGCCGGCACACGCCTTCTGGTCGAGGATACCCCGGAGGGCGTGCTACTGAAGCCTGCGCCAGTCTTCGCCGAGACACGGCCAGAGGACGTGTTTGGATCGCTGCGCTATAGTGGCAGGCCGAAGACGTTGGAGGAAATGGACGCGGGCGTGCTCGCCGAAGCGCGGCGGCGCCATGCTCGCAATTGATACCAACCTGATCGTCCGCTACCTGACGGGCGATCACCCGTCGCAGTCTTCCCGCGCCCGGGCGCTGATCGATAGCCAGCCGGTCTTTGTCGCCGTCACGGTGATGCTGGAAGTCGAATGGGTGTTGCGCAGCGCCTACGGTTTTGCGCCGCTTGAAATCGCCCGTACGCTACGGGTGTTTAGCGGGCTTCCCACGGTAGAGGTGGAAGACGGGGCGGTCGTGTCGTCCGCGCTCGACCTCTCGGAACAGGGGTTGGATTTCGCTGATGCGCTGCATCTGGGCAAGTCCGCTCACTGCGCTGGCTTCGCGACTTTTGACCGCAAGTTCTTCAGGGCCGCGAAGGCGGCCGGATACGAACGCGTGCAAGAAGCATAGCAGCTCACAGCGGCCCAGCGCGGCACAAAAGCGCGCCACAGGGTCAGCCTGGTTTCAGGCATAGATGCCGGAGCGGACTGCCTCCAGATAGGCAAGCACCTTGTCCGTCTTGCCTTCGCGAACCAGATCGTAGGCGGTCTTTCCGGCCCAACCGGGGATCGGCTGATGCTTGAACCAGATCGCCGCACGATGTTCATCACCGGCCATCTCGCCGGCCATCGCCAGGATACGGACGATGGGACTCAATGCGGCGTCGACCTTGCGCGCACCGGACTCGGCGGCAAGCGTGTTGCGCGCGAGACCGGTCAGCCCCGCCAGTTCTGTCGTATTGACCCCTAGCAGTTCAGCGACCCGCCTTGGCGAGAGAAACGGCGCCCGCTCCTCGCCGAAGCACGATGGCGAAATTTCGAAGGCTGCGGTGCTCGTGGCAATTCCCTAGCACGGTCTGAACGACGTGCGCTAAAAATGTGCTTTTTTGGTGCGCGTTTCAGGCCCTGGCTGCTAGCGTCTTCGTCTCGGCTTCTCCAACAGCGCCACGGCCTCGACATGCGGCGACCACAGGAACTGGTCGATCGGCGTCACGCTCTTCAGGGTATAGCCGCCGTCCATGAGGATGCGTAGGTCCCGCGCCAGCGTTACCGGATTGCAAGACACCGCGGCGACGAGCGGCACGTCGGAGCGCGCGATCTGCTTCGACTGGTCCTCGGCGCCGGCGCGAGGCGGGTCGAAGACAACGCCGTCAAAGGCATTCAACTCCTTGAATGTGAGCGGCCTCCGGAACAGGTCGCGACGTTCGCCGGTCACCCGCTTCAGGCCGCTGGCGAAACGGAATGCCCGGTCGAGCGCCGCGAGTGCTGCCGCATCGCCTTCCACCGCGTGAACCTCCGATCTTGCGGCCAGGCGCAGCGCGAAGCTGCCGCAGCCGGCGAAGAGATCGGCGACCTTTTTGGCGCGCGCGAAATGCTGGCCGACAATGTTGGCCATCGCCTGTTCGGCAGCCTCGGTCGCCTGCAGGAAAGCGCCAGGCGGCACTGCGACGGCGACGCCACCAAACAGGACGACCGGTTTGTTTGGTTCGATGATGACCTCGCCGTCGACCGACAGCCTGGCTAGCCCCTCGGCGATGACGAAGTTGGAAGCGACGCGGCGCTGGTTCTCGCCGAGCTTGCCGGAATCGTGAACCGCGACATCGAGGCCGGAACCGGTCACCGTCACCGCCATGTGGAACGATTTGGTCGTGGTGCAGATCAGTCCGGCAAGCATCCTCAAACGGTCGAGCGCAGCGACGATCTGCGGCGCCGAGATCGGGCATTCCTCGATCGAGATGATCTCGGATGACAGCGCGCGAACGAAGCCGAACTGCATTCGCGCCTCGCTCCGCCGGGCGGTGAAGACGACGCGGCGGCGCGTGTGCGGCGCGCACGGCACCAGCGCCCCGACATCGCAAGCGATGCCCTTGCTCTTCAGCGCATGCACGACCTTTTCGCGCTTCCACCGGTGATAGGCTTCAGTCTCGAGATGCTGGACGGCGCAGCCGCCGCATGCGCCGAAATGCCGGCACGGCGGATCGACCCGCAACGCCGAAGCCTCAACGACCGACATCAAGGTGGCGCGATCTTTCTCCCGCGCGGCGGTGACCACCTCTCCCGGCAGCGCGAACGGAATGAAAACCTCGCCGGTTTCCGTCTCGGCGATGCCGTCGCCCTGCGAGCCCAACCTTGCGATCGTGAAACGGGTGCTCATCGCTTCTGGGTCTCGACGTCCTTGATGCCGCCGAGCAGGAACTCGCGGTTGCCGTCGCCGCCCTCTATCGGTGACAGATGAAGCCCCAGCGAGCGCCAGCCGGGAATGGCATCGAGCCAGTCCTGCATCAGGCCGGCAATGCGCGCCGCATCATAGGGGTCCTTAAGCAGGCCGCCCTTGCCGATCGCCTCGCGGCCGGCCTCGAATTGCGGCTTGACCAGAAACACAGCTTTTGCGCCGTTCCTGGCCAAGGCAAGCGCCGGCGGCAGCGCCAGTTTCAGCGATATGAAGCTAACATCCGAGACGATGAAATCCGGCACACGGCCGCCGAGATCGGCGGCCGATAGTTCGCGCGCATTCAGGCCTTCAATTACCGTCACGCGCGGATCGCCGGCGATGTCGGAGTGCATCTGGCCGTGCCCGACATCGATCGCCGTGACATGCGCCGCGCCGCGTTCGAGCAGCACCTGCGTGAAGCCGCCGGTCGAGGCGCCGACATCGAGCGCTTCGCTGCCGGTGGGGTCGAGGGCGAAATGGTCGAGACCAGCCTTCAGCTTCAGTGCGGCGCGCGACACGTAACCCTGCGCCGGATCGTCAACGACAATGTTGCACTCAGGCAGAACGGCCTGGCCCGGCTTGAGGGCGACGATGCCATCGACCGTCACGGTGCCGCGCTCGACCGCGTCGCGGGCACGCGAGCGGCTGGCAAACAGACCGCGCTGGACGAGCAATTCGTCGAGCCGCTGGCGTATGCTGGCTGGCGGAAGGGAAGTCATCGGCCTTCATGGCGAATGCCAACGATGATGGCAAGGATATTGGCGATGAGACAATGCATAGTTGGAAACGGGTGAACGCATCAAGCCACTCCGCTGTTTGTCGAACCTCGCACGAGATCCGACGCAATGCTAAGAAAGAGATGCCGTTTAGCCGTCGAAACGTGGAGGAGGAAACATGCTGACGGGAACCTGCCACTGCGGCGCAGCCCACTGGACCCTGGAGGGCGATCCCGGTTCGATCACTGCCTGCAATTGCACACTTTGCCGTCGCTACGGCACGCTCTGGGCTTATGACCATGTCGACGAACGCATCCGCCTTGCCGGGCCCGTAAGCGCCTATCGGCGCGTCGGAAAGGCTCATCCTTCGCTTGAGATTCTCTTCTGCCCAACCTGCGCTTGCGTCCTGGCCTGGCGCGGTTTGCATCCCGATGCGGCTGGGCGCTACCGCATCGCCGTCAATGTGAGGCTTGCGCCGCCCGAGGCCGTCGCCGATCTCCCGATCGACCATTTCGATGGTCTCGATGCATTCGAGGATTTGCCGAGAGATGGTCGCTGTGTGCGGGATATGTGGTTCTAGTTTCTAGAGTCTCTTCGGGATCATGCTTTAGAATATGGTCCGCGAAACCCGCCGTTCGACGGCCGGCGTCAGACCGTCGCTGCTGTCGCCGAACACCTGCGGGCGCGGCCGGTCAACGGAAATTGACGCCTTCGGTGAGGTATCTGGCATGACGACAAATTGCGGCGCCTGCTTGTAGGAAAAGCCGCCACGGATCTCGCCGATCTTGCCGGCGACGATGCCCATCACCGCCTCTTCGAGTTTGCGGTCGTAGCGCGTTTCGGCCCCGGCCGACGCGGCGAAGATGGCCGCAAGCGCAATGCCGCCCAAAAGCGATCTCATTGGTCTTCTTTCCCCTGCCTGGTTGCCTTCTAGCAGGGCAGCGTTGAAGAACGGCCAAAGGACACGGTAAGCAAATCGCCAAACGACAGCGTAAACAGCATGTTACGACTGTGCGCCGGCAATTTGATTCAAGCAGTTGAGATTTTGATTCAGACTGGCATCTTGCAGCCAAGTTGAATCGCTTCGGCGTCGCCGGAATGCGTCTACAAGCTAGGCGCGCTGGGCCTGCGCGGTATGCCCCAACGCCACGAACACTGTGCGCACGATGCCGGCGCTGTCCAGCCCGGCATCGGCATACATCTTTTCCGGCTTGGCATGGTCGACAAATGTGTCGGGCAGCACCAGCGGGCGCACCTTCAGGCCGCTCTCCAGCAGCCCTTCATGGGCCAGGAACTGCAGCACATGGCTGGCGAAGCCGCCGACCGCGCCCTCTTCCACCGTCACCAGTATCTCGTGTGAACGGGCCAGCCGCCGGATCAGGTCCTCATCGAGCGGCTTGGCAAAACGGGCATCGGCGACCGTGGTCGAAAGCCCGGCCGCGCCAAGCTCCTCGGCTGCGGCCAGGCAATCCTGCAGCCTGGTGCCGAAGGAAAGCAGCGCAACCTTGGTGCCTTCCCTGACGATCCGGCCCTTGCCGATCTCCAATACCGAGCCGCGTTGCGGCATCTCGACACCAACGCCGTTACCGCGCGGGTAGCGGAAGGCGATCGGGCCGTCATCGTAGCTTGCAGCGGTGCGTACCATGTGGCGCAGCTCGGCCTCATCGGCCGCGGCCATGACGACGAAACCGGGCAGCGTCGCCAGGAAGGTCGTGTCGAAGGCGCCGCAATGGGTGGCACCATCGGCGCCGACGAAGCCGGCGCGGTCGATCGGAAAGCGCACCGGCAATTTCTGGATCGCCACGTCGTGGACGACCTGGTCGTAGGCGCGCTGGAGAAAGGTCGAGTAGATCGCCGCGAAAGGCTTGAAGCCTTCCGTGGCAAGGCCGGCGGCGAAGGTCACCGCATGCTGCTCGGCAATGCCGACATCGAAGGTCCTCGCCGGAAACGCTTCGCCGAACAGGTCAAGCCCGGTGCCGTTCGGCATGGCGGCGGTGATGGCGACGATGCGGTCGTCCTCTCGGGCCTCCTGGATCAGGCTTTCGGCAAACACCTTGGTGTAGCTCGGCGCATTGGCGGGCGCCTTGGCCTGGGCGCCGGTGATGACGTCGAATTTGTTGACGCCATGATATTTGTCGGCCGCTGCCTCGGCCGGGGCGTAGCCCTTGCCCTTCTGGGTCACGACGTGGATCAGCACCGGGCCGTCGGCATTGTCGCGGACGTTCTTCAGCACCGGGATCAGGTGCTCGAGGTTGTGACCGTCGATCGGGCCGATGTGGTAGAACCCCATTTCCTCGAACAACGTGCCGCCGGTGACGTAACCGCGCGCATGCTCGACCGCTCGCTTGATGGCGCGATCGGCGCGCTCGCCGAGATACGACGTCAGCTTCTTGCCGAAATCGCGCAAGCCCAGATAGGTCTTGCCCGACGCCAGACGGGCCAGATAGGCGCTCATTGCGCCGGTCGGCGGAGCGATCGACATATCGTTGTCGTTCAAGATGACGATCAGCCGGGCATCGAGTGCGCCGGCATTGTTCATCGCCTCATAGGCCATGCCGGCCGACATGGCGCCGTCGCCGATGACGGCAATGACATTGTTGCGGCCATCGGACAGATCGCGCGCCATCGCCATGCCGAGGCCGGCTGAAATCGAGGTCGAGGAGTGGGCTGCGCCGAACGGATCGTATTCGCTCTCGACGCGACGGGTGAAGCCGGACAGGCCGCCCTCCTGGCGCAGCGTGCGGATGCCGTCGCGGCGGCCGGTCAGGATCTTGTGCGGATAGGCCTGGTGGCCGACGTCCCAGATCAGCCGGTCGTCCGGCGTGTTGAAGACGTAGTGCAGCGCGACGGTCAACTCGACGACGCCAAGGCCGGCGCCGAGATGGCCGCCGGTGTGGGAAACGACGTCGATCAGTTCGGCGCGAAGCTCTGACGCAAGCTGCGGCAGGTCGCCTTCGGCAAGCGTGCGCAAATCGGCTGGGACGCGGACCTTGTCGAGAAGCGGCGTATCGGGCTTTGCGTTCACTGTTTGCGAGCCTGGTCAGATTTTCTGTTCATCGTGAAATATGCCGCTGGCCGGCGAATGTAAATGTGGCGGTAACGCGCATCAGCTTTCGGGCAGCGGGATGAACTCTTGCTCGTCTCCAGGAACGATATCGAAGCGGCCTGTCTTCCATTCTTCTTTCGCCTGCTCGATGCGTTCCTTTGAGGACGATACGAAATTCCACCAGATATAGCGTTTCGAACCGAGCGAGGCGCCGCCAAACAGCATGAAATGGGCGCCGCGTTCCGATGAGACAACGATTTCGTCGCCGGGCCGGAAGACCAGCAGCCGCTCGGCCGGGAAGCGGTCACCGGATATCGAAACCTCGCCTTCCAGCGTATAGATGGCACGCTCCTCGGCATCGGCCGGGACCTTCACGCTGGCACCCGGCGCCAGCCTGAGATCGGCATAAAGCGTGTCCGAAGCGGTGGCGACCGGGGAGCGCAAGCCGGAAAACGCACCGATGATCACACGGCCGCTGACCCCCTCGGCCTCGACTTCGGGCAGGCGCAGGGCCGCGGTGTTTTCGAAGACAGGCGCGACCTCCTCCTTGCCGTCCGGCAGCGCCAGCCATGTCTGCAGGCCGGAAACCGACATCGGCGCGCCGCGCAATTCTTCCGGTGTCCGCTCCGAATGGACGATGCCACGGCCGGCGGTCATCAAATTGACATCGCCGGGCTGGATTACCATCTCGGTGCCGAGCGAATCGCGGTGCCTGATCTTGCCGTCGAACAGGTAAGTCACCGTAGACAGGCCGATATGTGGGTGCGGACGCACGTCGAGCGCCTGGCCCGCTCGCAGAACGGCTGGACCCATGCGGTCGAAGAAGATGAAGGGTCCGACCAGCCGGCGCCTGGCCGTCGGCAAGGCGCGGCGAACCTGAAATCCGCCGATGTCCTTGGCATTCGGAATGACCATCAGCTCGATCTGATCGCTGGCGAAGGCATCGCCCATCTGCGGATCGTTTCCGGGAAAGAAGCTCACGCGGTCCCCTCAGGCGAAGCGAAGTGCGGATTTGGCCTTCGCCTTGGCCGCCACCTCTTCGCGATTGCGCGGATGCTGCGTCGTCTCGAGGCTGTCGAGCAATTCGCGCGCCGAGGTGGCAATGGCCTCGACGGCATGGTCGAACGCATGCTGGTTCTGTTTCGACGGCCGCGTCGTTCCGCTCAGCTTGCGGACAAACTGAAGCGCGGCATCGCGGACCTCGTCATTGGTTGCCGGCGGATCGAAATTGAACAGGGTTTTGATGTTTCTGCACATCGTTCGCAATCTCCTCTCGTCCTGGAGCCGTTTCAAACGGGATGAGTTTTATCCTCAATCGTGATGATGTCCAAAGCCGGTAAGCAAAATTGTCGTTCGAGGCCGCGCCTCAATCCGCGTCCAACGGCTCTGTCCCCACCGGCTTGCCGTCACGCGACAGCCTGATTTTCTCGACCTTGTCCTCGGCCGCCTTCAGCAGCCGGTCGCAATGCGCCTTCAGCGCCTCGCCGCGCTCGTAGATGCGGATCGACTGGTCGAGCGGAACGTCGCCGCGCTCCAGATCGTCGACGATCCTCTCCAGCGCCTCGAGCGCCTGCTCGAAGCTCATCGCCTTGACATCCTCGTTGGTCTCACCAGCCATCGTCTATCCCTTCATCAGCCGCCCGACATGGGCGGCGACTGAAAATGCCAATCCCTGCAGATCGTAGCCGCCCTCGAGCACGCTGACGAGCCGGTTGCGGCTACGGCGCCCGGCTCGTTCGAGCAACTGGCCGGTCGCCCAGTCGAAATCATCCTCGGTGAGGTTGATCTCGGCCAGCGGATCGCGGTGGTGGGCATCGAAACCGGCGGAGATGATGATGAGGTCGGGCGCAAAATTGTCGAGCGCCGGCAGGATGCGTGACAGAAAGGCGTCGCGGAAACTATCGCTGCCGCTCTGCGGCGCCAGCGGCGCGTTGACAATGTTGCCGGCGCCGGTTTCGCTCACGGCCCCGGTTCCCGGGTAAAGCGGCATCTGGTGTGTCGAGCAATAGAGCACCGATGGATCGTCCCAGAAAATGTCCTGCGTGCCGTTGCCGTGATGCACATCCCAGTCGACGACGGCGACGCGGTCGGCGCCATGGTTCTTCTGCGCGTAGCGTGCCGCGATCGCGGCGGTGTTGAACAGGCAAAAGCCCATTGAGGTGGTCTTTTCGGCATGATGGCCGGGCGGCCGTGCGGCGACGAAGACGTTTTCGGCACGGCCGGTGAAGACGTCGTCGACCGCGGCGTTGGCTGCGCCGATCGCGGTCACGGCCGCCTGCCAACTCTTCGGGCTGGCGGTGGTGTCGGCGTCGATACGGGCGATGCCGGTGTCCGGAATCGCTGCGCGGACACGTTCGACGAATTCGGGCGGATGCGCGTAGAGGATGGTTGCCTCGTCGCCTTCGGGCGCCTGGACGCGATCGAGCGCCGCGAAGGCCTCGTCGTCAAGCACACGCTCTATGGCGCGCAGACGGTCCGGTCGCTCCGGATGACCGGGCGGTGTTATGTGCTCGAGAAAAATCGGGTGGGTGTAAAGTCTCGTGACCATGCCCCGATATAGGCGCGCCTCGCCGCTTTGGCCATGTTTTCGCGCGCTGGTGACGCGATGTTCAACAGGGTTTAGGCAACCGGCGTCGGCTGAGCCCACCGCGAGCCGCCTTGGGATCGGCGAAAAGATGACCTCAGGCCGGTGATCGGTCAACCTCGGGCTGCATCGCCGACGGTCGGTCAGGCTGAGGCAGCTTGCCGGTGCGATTGAGCAGCCCTTCCAGAAGAACCTTGAACGCCTTCACTGCCTTCTTCGACGTCGCTTCGGGATGGTTCGAATTTGCGATCCACTGCGCCGCATGCAGCGAGGCGCCGCTGACCAGCCTTGCCGCGGCTTCGGGATCGACGGCGAGAATTGTCCCCTCGTCGCTCAGTCTTTGCAGGCTCTCTGTCATCGAGCGGATGCATGTGCTCTGGCTTGGCCATTGCGATGGATCGCCGAGCACCGCCGGCCCGTCGCGAAGCACGATACGCTGGATCTCCGGCTCCAGCGCCATCTCGATATAAGCGGTGCATTCGTCGACAAAGCCCTGCCAGAGATTGTCCGGCGTGGCCGAAACGACCTTCAGCCGGGCCGACATTTCGGCATCGATCTCGGCAATGACCGCCTGGAGCAGGCCCTTCTTGTCGCCGAAGTGATGATAGAGCGCACCGCGCGTCAGCCCGGCCGATGCCGTGAAATCGTCCATCGAGGCTTCGGCATAGCCGAGCGTGCCGAAGGCCTGGCGCGCCGCCCCGATCAGCTTGGCGCGGGTTTCGGCAATCATCTCCTTGCGTGGTCTATGCATGCTCTGGCCCTATTAACATACGTCTCGTATGCCAATTGACATACGCCGTGTATGATCTATTTAAACTCATACGCCACGTATGTAATCGCCGAACCGGCCGTTGTCGAGGAGCCAGACCATGCAAAATCCCTATTCCCAGATCTTTCGCGCGCCCGGCGCCAAGGGCTTCGCCGCGGCCGGCTTCGTTGCCCGGCTGCCGATGGCCATGGCTCCGATCGGGATCGTCGCGATGCTGTCGCAGACCGATGGCGAATACTGGCTGGCCGGCGCCGTCTCCGCGACATATGCGCTGGCCAACGCTTTCGTCGCCCCGCAGGTATCGCGACTGGTGGACCGCCTGGGCCAGACGCGGATTGTGGTGCCGACCACCATGATGTCCACGCTCGCTTTCGCGATCCTGATTGCAGCGGCCAATCGGCATTGGCCGATCTGGACGCTATTCGTCTCGGCGCTGCTCGCCGCCGTCATGCCCAGCATACCGGCAATGGTGCGCGCACGCTGGACCGAGATTTTTCGCAACCGCCCCGAGTTGAACACGGCGTTCGCCTTCGAGTCGGCGGCGGACGAACTGGTGTACATCGCCGGCGCATCGCTGTCGGTCGGACTGAGCGTCGCGCTTTTCCCGGAAGCGGGAGTGCTCGCGAGCACATTGTTCCTCGCCTTCGGTTCGACGGCCTTCATCCTGCAGCGCTCGACCGAACCGCGAGCCCGACCGGTGGAACATGGTTCAGGCGGCTCGGCAATCCGCCTGCGGCCGGTCCAGATCATCACCTTGGCCCTGATCTTCATCGGCGCGACCTTCGCCACCACGGAGGTGAGCACGGTGGCGATCACCAAGGAGCTTGGCCAGCCAGGGGCCGCCAGCTTCGTCATCGGCGTCTACGCGCTCGGATCGTTCGTCGTCGGCATCATCATCGGCGCCCTGAACCTGAAACTGCCGCTGCAAATTCAGCTTGCCATCGCAATCGCCATCATTGCGCTTACCACGCTGCCGCTGCTCGTCGCCGACACAGTACCGCTGCTGGCACTGGCCGTCTTCGCCAGCGGCGTGGCGATTTCGCCGACCTTCATCACGGCATTCGGCCTGATCGAACGGCGCGTGCCCGAGGCGGTGCTGACCGAAGGCGTGACCTGGGTGATGACCGGCATCGGCATCGGCATGGCGCTCGGCTCGTTCGCCGCCGGCTGGGTGGTGGACGCTTTCGGCGCGCAGAACGGGTTCTGGGTATCGGTGGCATCGGGCACAATCGCGCTGGTCATCGTGCTCGCCGGCCAGCGCAGCCTTGCCGCGCCGGGCTGCGACATGGCTGCATGCGACGCAGCGGCGGTCGCTGCGGAATAGTTTCCGGCGTGTCCGGTCCCGAGGCGGGCCGGACGCATACCAGCATCGTGAGAATGGCTTAAAGAATCTCGGTCTTGGCAATGTGGATGCCAAAACCTTCGAGGCCGACATAATGGCGCTCGCGCGAGGCGATCAGGTTGATCGAGGAAATGCCGAGATCCTTGAGGATTTGCGCGCCGAGGCCGATCTCGCGCCATTCGTTTTCGCGGCGGCGAGCCTCTTCGTGATCCTCGCGGTCGCCGGCAGCCGGGCGCTTGCGCTCCTGATGGGCGACGCCGACCGAGCCTTCGCGCAGATAGACGATGACGCCGCGCTGGCGCTCGCCCATCGCCTTCATGATGGCGTCCAGCCTGTGGCTGGTTCCGAAGACGTCGCTGACCACGTCCTCGGAATGAAGGCGCACCGGCACCTCGACGCCGTCGCGGATATCGCCGAAGACGACCGCCACGTGATGCATGGAATCCCAGGGCAGCGTGTAGGTGAAGACCTGTGCCTTGCCGCCGGGCGTCTCGATGTCCGAACAGGCGACGCGCTCGACCAGCGTTTCCTTGCGTTGCCGGTAGCCGATGAGGTCGGCAACCGAAATCTGCTTCAACCCGTGCTTTTCGGCGAAGGCCTGCACCTGCGGCCCGCGCATGACGGTGCCGTCATCATTGACCAGCTCGGAAATGACGCCGACCGGCGGCAGGCCGGCGAGCTTGCAGAGGTCGACAGCGGCTTCGGTATGGCCCGAACGCATCAGCACGCCGCCTTCACGCGCGATCAGCGGAAAGATGTGGCCGGGGCGGACGAAATCGGAGGCGCCGACATTGCCATTGGCGAGATTGCGCACCGTCAGCGTGCGATCGTCCGCCGAAATGCCGGTCGTGGTGCCGTGCTTGAAGTCGACGCTGACGGTAAAGGCGGTGGTGTGGGCAGAATCATTGTCCGCCACCATCGGCGACAGGTTGAGCCGCTTCGCTTCCTCGCGCGGCATCGGCGTGCAGACGATGCCTGACGTGTTGCGGACGATGAACGCCATCTTTTCCGGCGTGCAATGGACGGCGGCGACGATCAGGTCGCCCTCGTTCTCGCGGCCGTCATCGTCCATGACGACGACGATCTCGCCGCGCTCGAAGGCGCGCAGGGCTTCAACGATTTTCTTCTGGTCGTAAGGCATAAGTGCTCGCTTCGCTCGCAGGGAATAGGGGAGTAGGGCAGTACGGGAGTAGGGGAAAGGAAAAAATGCTGTCGTGGGAGTTGCGTAACCTACTCCCCTACTCCCCTACTCCCCTACTCCCCTACTCCCCTACTCCCTTCCCGTTTGTCCCCGATGACGCAGATAATGATCCGCAATGGCGCAGGCAACCATCGCCTCGCCGATCGGCACGGCGCGGATGCCGACGCATGGATCGTGGCGGCCCTTGGTCATGATCTCGACGTCGTTGCCGTCCTTGTCGATCGACTTTCGCGGCGTCAAGATCGACGAGGTCGGCTTGACGGCGAAACGCGCGACGATCGCCTGGCCGGTCGAGATGCCGCCGAGGATGCCGCCGGCATTGTTGGACAGGAAGACCGGCTTGCCGTCATTGCCCATGCGCATCTCATCGGCATTCTCCTCGCCGGTGATGCGGGCGGCCTCGAAACCGTTGCCGATCTCGACGCCCTTGACGGCGTTGATCGACATCAGGCCGGCGGCGATGTCCTGGTCGAGCTTGGCATAGATCGGCGCACCAAGCCCCGCCGGCACGCCGTCGGCGACGATCTCGATGACCGCACCGACCGAGGAGCCCGCCTTGCGGATGCCGTCCAGATATTTGGTGAAGACGGCGACGGACGCCGGATCAGGCGTGAAGAACGGGTTTTCAGCGTCGCCGACGAAATTCCAGTTCCAATTGGCGCGATCGATCGATTTATCGCCCATCGACACCAGCGCGCCGCGCACCACCATGCCGGGCACGACCTTGCGGGCAAGCGCTCCGGCCGCCACCCGCGCCGCCGTCTCACGCGCCGAGGAGCGGCCGCCGCCGCGGTAATCGCGCAGGCCGTATTTGACCTCGTAAGTGTAATCGGCATGGCCCGGCCGGAACTGACGGGCTATGTCGCCATAATCCTTGGAGCGCTGGTCGACATTCTCGATCAGCATCGACACCGGCGTGCCGGTGGTGATCATCGTCTCGCCGTCCTCATCGAGAATGAAGCCGGACAGGACCTTGACCTCGTCAGGTTCGCGACGCTGCGTCACAAAACGTGACTGGCCGGGGCGGCGCTTGTCGAGTTCGGCCTGGATCTCGTCGCGGCTGAAGCGGATGCCGGGCGGACAGCCGTCGACGACGCAGCCCAGCGCCGGCCCGTGGCTTTCGCCCCAGGTGGTGACGCGGAAAAGATGGCCGAACGTGTTGTGCGACATGGAACCAGCCCTGCCGGCGTCGGAGCCGGCTCAGCGCATGACCCCGAAAATCGGAGCGATTTTCGGAAAGGATCATGCACAAAATCAAAAGTGCTACAGCGTCCTTGCGCGTCCAGGGAGGACGCGCGGCGCTGTCGCCTGCCTTCTATTGGCGTTTTCCACAGTGGTCAAACTGTGATCCCGCGGATTTAGTTTTGACACATTCGATTGGTTTCTGCTCAGTTCCGTTCCGTTGGACCGAGCCGCTGTACCGGCAATGATTAAAGAGGACGATGATGCGTATCCTGATTGGCGCTGTTGCCGCCACGCTGTTGATTTCCACCGCCGCCTTCGCCGGCCAGACCGAAGGCCTGATCAAGAAGGTCGACAAGGATGCGCTGACGCTGACGCTGGACGACGGCAAATCCTACAAGCTGAACGCCGAAACCGACCTCGATGCGCTGAAGCCAGGCATGGACATCGTCCTCGCCTATGACGTGACGAATGGCGAGAACGTCGTCACCGACATGGAACTGCCGGACACCGGATCGACCGAGTAGGACACGTCGATATTCAGCTGATGCCGGCCCGACCTGATCTCAACATACGCTACGTCATCGGTCTCAAAGCCACTCCAGGCGCCGGCCGTTCAGTCTGAGCACGCGGTCCTGCGGCACTTCCATGCTGACCGCATCTTGTTCGGACATCCCAAGTACCAAGCGGAACATTACGCGCATGATGCCACCATGGGTCACGCAGACCGTCTGGCGATCGAGCGCGTCGAACCACGGCTTCACCCGTTCGAGCAGCATCTGGTAGCTTTCGGCGCCCTCGCCGGGCGGCTGGAAATTCCATTTATCGAGGCGGCGGTGCCTGGTCGAACCGGGATCGTTCGCCTCGAGTTCGGCAAAGGTGAAACCCTGCCAGTCGCCAAAGCTCAATTCTACGAGTAGCGGCTCGGTACGATAGGCGTGCGGATCGAGCTTCATCGCCGCGCGCACGCGCTCCATCGTCTCGCGCGTGCGCCGCATCGGGCTGGCGACAAAGTCGAAATCTTCGGGCTTGTCGATGAGTTCGGCCAGCCTGCGCCCGTTGCGGCTAGCCTGCTCGCGGCCAAGCTCGTTGAGGTCGGTATCGGCCTGCCCCTGCAGCCGGGCCTCGGCGTTCCACGCCGTCTGGCCGTGGCGCACGATATAGACGAGCGGGTACATCAGGTCTTCCGGAAGAGGTCAGGCGGTGGCGTCAGTCCTTGACCGTCGAAATATCCGGCGCGTCGACCGCCTTCATGCCGACGACATGATAGCCGGAATCGACATGATGGATCTCGCCGGTGACGCCGCGCGAAAGGTCGGACAGGAAATAGACGCCGGAATCGCCGACCTCCTCCTGCGTGACCGTCTGCTTCAACGGCGAATTGTATTCGTTCCATTTCAGGATATAGCGGAAATCGCCGATGCCGGATGCGGCAAGCGTCTTGATCGGGCCGGCGGAGATCGCGTTGACACGGATCTTCTTGGCGCCGAGATCGACGGCCAGATAGCGCACGCTGGCTTCGAGTGCCGCCTTGGCGACACCCATGACGTTGTAGTGCGGCATCACCTTTTCCGCACCGTAATAGGTCAGCGTCAGCAGCGAGCCGCCGTCGGTCATCAGCGCCTCGGCGCGTTTGGCGATGGTGGTGAAGGAATAGACCGAAATATCCATGGTGCGCAGGAAATTGTCGCGCGTCGTCTCGACATAGCGGCCGGTCAGTTCGTCCTTGTCAGAAAAGGCGATTGCGTGGACGAGGAAATCGAGCTTGCCACCCCAGTGCTTGCTGACATTTTCGAACACCGCATCGAGGCTGGCCGGGTCGGTCACATCACAATGGCCGGCGACATGCGCGCCCAGTTCCGCGGCGAGCGGCTCGACGCGTTTCTTGAACGCCTCGCCCTGATAGGTCAGCGCGATCTCGGCGCCATGGTCGACACAGGCCTTGGCGATGCCGTAAGCGATCGAGCGATTGTTGGCGATGCCAAGGATAAGGCCGCGCTTGCCGGCCATAAGGCCCCGTCCACCCGCCATGTCAGCGCTCTCCGCAAGGTTCTCTACTTTGTGGAGTGCCTATCGCACAGCCACAGTGCCCCTTCAAGCGTTCAAAGCGGACAGTTCGGGGGACAAAGCCGCTGGTCTACAGAGCCGCGCGCCCTTTGGGCGCGCAAAGGACGCTGTAGCGCCTTGACCTTGCAGTCGTGGGCCAGTGGAAAAATCTGACACTGGTATCGGTGTGGCACGGCGGAAGATGACCCTTTGGCGGAAGTTCGTTGGCCAGTGGCCGAAGTCACGCTCATGACCCCGAGCCGACAATGGGACCGCTTATATCGAACGACCGCTTGATGTCGCTACCGAGTCCTTCCGTCACAGCAGAAATCCCGTCTCGAATCCTTTGCCACGTGTAGGTTTGACCTCACGGAAGCCGAGAATTACAGATAGACTTATATTAGTGGATGCTATATTAGGGTGCGGGGACGCGAGGGGCCGCTAGTGTACTCGGATTGCCGTCCTTTCCTTAGATTGATTGGGCCATTCGCGATTGAGAGCGCGGATGGCGCGGACGTCACGCCGCATGGCAGACGGTCTAAAGCGCTCTTGGCCATGCTCGCCCTGGCACCCAACGGTACGCGGAGCCGAAAATGGCTGCAAAGCAAGCTCTGGAGCACTCGCGGCGAGGAGCAGGGTGCAGCAAGCTTGCGGCAGGAGCTGTCCGAGGTTCGGAAGTCGCTCCACAGCGCCGGCATTGATCTAATCTCGACCGATCGTGATGTGGTTCGACTCGACGTCGCTTCGATCGGCATCGATTTGAACGATCCACCCGAAGGCTCTGCCACGCGTGATCTGCTTGAGGGCCTCGATATTCGCGATCCAGAGTTCGAGGATTGGCTTCGTGAGCAAAGAAGCCAATGGCCCCGGCCTCGCACAGTGCCAGCAAACGTCTTTCCTGTTGCCGCGGCAGATCAGTTGTCCGGACAGCGAAGCGCCTCACTTCTGAATTCGTCGCGGCTATGCTTGGGCCTGGTTCGCGATGCCAGGTGGACGGAGGGCTCCGCTAACAGGGCCGTCAGCGACCTTGTCCTGGATCTGGTGGTTCGATCGATCCTGAATTTCGAAGTGGTCGACGTCGTGGATTTTCAAGCGCAGGGACCGCTGACCCAAGCGCCTGACACTGCGCTACCAGACTGGCTGTTGCAAACCAGGGCAACGGTGGTGGGCGACAGAGTGGCCCTGACATTTGCATTAATTGCGCCCGGTGACAGCCGGCTCTTGTGGTCGCATACGGATTTTCTCGAGCCGGCCGACCTGACTGGCCCGGCGAGCCTGAAGCTGATGTCGTTGGTCAATCAGATCGTGTTTTCGATCCTCGAATTCGTTCTCGATCCTAAGTCCATCCGCGACGAGCCCCGACACCGGGCGTCTCGGCTTGCATTGACAGCGCTGCGACAGGTATTCCGCATGCGCGATACGGACCTGGATTCGGCGGAGCGCATGCTCGCCGAAGCATATGAGCTCGACCCGCGTAGCACGTATCTGGCGTGGCAGCTGTTTGTGTTTGTCACCCGCTTTGGCGAGAGACGGGTCGGCCGCTCGGGCACCTTTCACGATCAGGTTCGGGAATGCGCCAGTCGCGCCGTCGAAGTGGCCCCCTTCAATCCTATCACCCTGGCGTTGGCCGCTCATGCCCATTCGTTCGTCTTTCGTGAATACGCACAGGCACTGGAACTCGCCGATCGAGCGATAGCCGCTAACCCGCTACAAGCCATTTGCTGGGACATGCGTGCCTTGACGCTCGGCTATCTCGGCGAAGTGAAGCGTGGCTATGAGGATGCGATGCGCGCACGTGCACTGGGCGGGCCTCCCCTGTATCGTTACTGCATCGATACCACGTGCTGCATCTTGGCAACTCTGAACGGGCGCTTCGAGGAGGGGATACGTCACGGCGAGCGTGTCCTTGCGCAGCAACCCACATACCTACCCGCTTTGAGATACTCGGCTGCCTGCCACGGGCATTTGGGGCAGACTGTGGAGGCAGTTCGAACTATCGAACGCTTGCGCGCCTGGGAGCCGGATTTCTCGCTCGAGCTGCTTTCGGAGGAGAATTATCCAATTGCAGGCGTACTCGGAGTTTCGGTTATCAAGAGCGGGTTGTCGCGGATAACGCTGCCAAGGTACGCACCCTAGCGCTGCGCACCGCAGGCGTTACGTCGAGGCTCCGACCACCAGTTGGCGCGGATCAAATTTAGAAGCTTTAGTTGAGGGGTGGACATGATGTCGACAATTGATCTCAATAACAAGTTGTTTAGCGCCCGATTCTTAGTAAGTGGATCGGCCATAAGGCAATATCCGCTGATATTGGGTGACGCAAGTCCTGAAAAATCTCTTGAGGAATACATCAAAAATAGAGGCGGCGAAAAACTGCATCCTTTCGCGTCTATGATGACCAAGAGCAGCGTTCTGTCGATTCAAGAAGAGCAGATCGTGATAACGATTTCTGATGACCCTGTGGAGGGTGCCATGCGCCTTTCGCCAGCCTTCCTGGCGGGGCCGAGCGCAGGTCGAGGTCGAGGCAGGGGCAGAGGGCGCGGACGAGGACGGGGACGCGGCAGGGGGCAAACGGCTTTCGAAACTGGCGAGGAGGCTTTGCCGGCGTGGCACGACAAGCGTGCCTTGCACAGGATCGGACTAAGCGTCGCCAACAAATATCTCGGTGCGATCTGGGAGGACATTCTTATCGATCCCCCGCCCGGACCTTCAGAGAGCCTCAGGGAGACAGAAGCGCTTATCGATCTGCAGAAGAGGAGGGAAGGTGACCCGCTGCGGCGCGAGGAGATCGTCCGCCAGGCATCGTTCGGGATTTTGGACTACACGGCGCCGCTCGGAATAGACACTCTCGCGGGCTTCGAGGGGACATGCGCATTGATCGTTGCGATCCTCGAACTCACGGAGGAGATCGGGCTCAACTACAAAGATCGATTCAATCGGCCACGGCCCAACATCATTGAGCCGAGGCTGCGGCCGGCGCTTCCGGTTCCCTCGCACGCTTCCTACCCGTCCAACCATTCATTTCAGTCATTTGCAGTGGCGAACGTTCTGCAACGGATGCTGCCCGAGCACGCCGGCGTAACCGCGGTTTATGAGCGCGCCCGCCGGGTGGCCGAGAACAGGGAATGGGCCGGGCTGCACTACGCCAGCGACACCGATGCCGGCGAGGAACTGGCTGCGCGCATTTCTCCGTACTTGGTGGACGCGATGGATGAAACGATCCGACGCGCCCAGAGCGAATGGTAGGTGGGTGCCATGATGGACGACATCAAGAAGGGCGAAGGCCATCTTTGTTATGACTGGTATCACTACCTGTGGCACCTGATCGCAATCGGCGCCTTACGCGATCGTCCGCGCATCCCTGAAGCGCGGTTGCCGCACGAGGCCGCATACCTGCTGGAGGCCGACGCCTGGGATTTGTTGGGTACTGACAAGCCCGGTTACGGCGAGGTCATTGCCCAGATCGATACGGGAGTGAACTCAAGCCATCCCAATCTCGAGCCTCGTATCCTTTCTGCGGTCAGCTTCGCCGCTCACCCTTTCGGGTTGAGTTACGTCACACCCAAGCAGCAACCGCTCGTCTTGCGAGGGCCGGAAAAAAAGCAGAGCAAGAGCTTTGTGAGCGACGATACCTGGGCGTGGGCGGCAAGCCTGATCAAATCGAGGAACAATGCGCAGGAAGTCGAGGTTCAGAAATCGCTGCTTCGAGCACTGAAAGATGGGCGCGGCGTAATTCAGGAGACTGCTGAGACCTCGCGTATGCGCTACTCAGCGCACGGGACCGCCTGCGCTGGGCTGATGGTCGGCGCCCCTGCGGCCCCGCCCACGAAGTTGAGGCAATTTAGCAACGGTGAAGGCGCAATACCTTATTGGGGGGTCGCCCCAGGCGCTGAACTCCTGCCGATCGAGATTTCAGCACGGCCCGACGCAGCGCAGCTCATTCTGGCGTTCCTCTATGCCCGCGACCAGAAGGTTTCAGTCATACACTTTCCCCGGGAAGTACCCGATCCATGGCGAGCGCACCGTTCCTATCCTGGATATGGCGACAGCAGATATACTTCGGTCGAACAGGCAAAGCCAATTTGGGATTATTTCGAGACGCTTTTCGAGGCGATCAGCGAGGAAATCCCCATCATCTGCGCAGCCGGCAACGATGGCTACGACCATCTGATTTACCCGGCGAGCAAGGCCGGCGAAAGCAATGGCGTGGTTGCGGTGGCGGCCGCCACTTATCGGGCGAGACGTTCAGCATATTCCAACTACAGCGGCGATCCGACCGACAATTCCGTCACCATTTCCGCGCCGTCCGACGACCAGGAGGTGTGTACACGCTGCCAAATACGACTGGACCGTGAGTCGCTGCGTTCACGTGACCACAATTTCGAGATCTACGAGAAGCTCCCCCAGGTTGAATACGCGCCGCAGGGCGTGCTCACCACGGACATCCCGGGCCACCACGGCTATTCCGGCGGACAGCTGGAAGGGATCCAGCCACCGCGCGTCGAAAGCAGAGACCGCGCCGGGCTCTACACAGTATTTGGCGGAACATCTGCAGCCTCGGCCATCGTCGCGGGAGCAGCCGCTTTGTTGCAGTCGAAACATCGCTCCGCCGGTAGGCCGCTCAACGGCATAGAGGTTAAGGCGAAGATGACCCAGTCAGGCGCAAAGGAGGTTTCATGGCCTTGGCTTGAAGCTGACGTTCCGATTCTACCGGACAGCCCTAATTGCGAGAGAAGGGTGCCTTCGTTCGATCAGCAGTTTGGAGCGGGGCTGCTTGACCTCCGTAAGTTGCTGAGCTGAGGGTCCCGCCGAATTTTGACTAAAAGGTCGGCTGCAAGCCGCCAAAGCCGGGCCCGAATGGATTTCTGACGTAATTCTGACGTGCCCGCCATGGCGGGCTTACGATCCGCCTACGCCGTCCAGTCATATTCGAGCGACATTTGAAACCGCTCGGGGGCCGGACTCCAATGCATCCGATCACTGCCTATACGAATCCACAGACTGACCGCGTGCTCCCGTCATTCGGCATGGGTGAAACGAAATTCCAGCGCGCCATCGCCACGATCATGTTTACCGACGTGGAGGACTCGACCGGCTTGGCGAGCGCGCTTGGCCTGGTCGAAACCACGCGGTTCATGATCGAGCACTTCACGTTGACCCGCCAGGTCGTGGTGGCCAATGGGGGGATCGTTCAAAACTTTACAGGCGACGGCGTGCTAGCTCTCTGGCTGGGGAGCCAAATGACGCCCAGCGAAACGGCGCTAAAGGCGCTGGCCGCCGTCGCGGAACTGGTACCGGAAATCTCGCTCGGCAACGCTTGGAAGCGTTCAATGGGCTCCCTGTCGCGCCGCATCAGGATCGGCTTACACTCCGGCGAGGTGATGTTCGTCAACGATCGCCAGTGGGATTTCTCTTTTCTGGTCGGCTCGGAGGTAAATTTCGCCCGCCACGTCGAGCAGGCTGGCAAGAGAGAGAATGGCGCAGGCGTCGATGCGCTGGTGATGGTCAGCGGTGCGACCCTCCACCTTGCTGGCCTGGCGACTGCATCGATCGACCCCTACAAGCTTGTGCGGCTAACCCCCGCCGAACTGGCTCATCGCCAGTCGGTCGACTGGCGTCGACCGTGTTCGCGAAGCGGAACTATGGCCCGTGCAAATGTCGGCCTTTGAGGCGTTAGCTGACGTTGAACCTACTTCGGCCAAATGGCGGCTCCTGGCGCTGGTTGCTCGCTTGCTGTCGATAATCGACGGCATGAAACCACTCACGCACGCTTTTCACGCACGGCACAAGCGCCGGCCTTTCGACCGTCAGCCCTTTCGCCGGCGCATCAGCGCCTCGAGCTCGGCGTCGCCGCCATCCGGCAGCATCAGCCGCACGTGTGCGTAGAGGTCGCCGTGACCGCCGGCCTTTTCCGGCAGGCCCCTGCCCTTCAGCCGCAGAACCTTGTCCGAGCTCGACCAAGGGGGAACATTGACCGCAATCCTGCCGGTCGGGGTTTCGACCGCCACCTTGGCGCCATGCACCGCATCGGCCAGTTCCACCGGCAGGTCGACATGCAGGTCGCGGCCCTCGACGCGGTAGCGCGGGTGCCGGCGGAAACGGATTTTAACCAGTGCATCGCCCGGCTGCCCCGGTCCTTGCTCACCCTGGCCTTTCAACCGGATGGTCTGGCCGTCCTCGACATAGGCCGGCAACTTGACCGCCATCTTGCGGCCGTCCGGGAACATCGCCGTCACCTTCTCGGCGGTGGCGGCTTCCTCGATGGTGACGTCCAGCGTCACGTTGAGATCGGCGGCGGTCGGGGCCTGACGGCGGCCGCCGGTGCCGGCACCGTGCTGCTGGCTGAAAGCATCGCCGAAGATCTGGCTGAAGATGTCGCTGTTGCCGTCGAAAGGATCGCCGCCGGGACGGCCCGTGCGGAATTCGAAATGCGCGCCGCCCGGCCCTTGCTGCCGGCGGAAACCGGCGAAAGGATCGGCGCCGCCAGCCGCGCCTTCGAAACCTTGGAAACGCTGTTTGCCATCGGCGTCGATCTCGCCGCGATCGAATGCCGCCCGGTTCTTCTCGTCGCCGACGATCTCGTAAGCCTGGTTGGCGGCGGCAAAACGGTCCTTCGCCTTGGGATCATCCGGATTCTGGTCCGGATGATACTTCTTGGCGAGCTTCCGGTATGCGGATTTTATGTCCTTGGCCGATGCGTTCTTGGCAACGCCCAGCACCTCATAGGGGTCGCGCATGCTTACTGCCCTGGAGAAGGAGTGGTTCCATGATCGCCTCCTATATGCGCTTGCATAGGAAGAAATTCCAGTGGCTTACCACCATATCGCCGGCGGAAAATCAGAGCGCCTTGAAGTCCTGCATTCGCCAGGCGCTGCCGCCGGCCAGGCATATTTCGCCTTTGAACAGCGCGACGCCGTCGAAGCTTTCGCGCGATGCGGTGAAGCGACGACATGTCTCGCCGTTAGCCCTGAATTCCGCAAGCTCGGTGATGGAGCCGCGCGAGCCGGTGTCGGCATTCGCCCAGGGAACGGCCTGCCCAGCCAGTTGCTCGACGTCGGCGGAGGACACGGCGTTGCGGATCGTGGCCTGATCGGAGGCGCGGTCCTGATCGAGCGGCGTGACTGAGGCCGGCGTGCTCGATGTCAGCACCGAACGGTCGACCTCCGCCTGCTCCAGGCTGAAGCCGCCGCCGCCACACGCGGCAAGCGGCAGGACGATTATCACGATCATGGCTTTGGCGCTGGCCGAAGCAATAACGCTCCATTGCCCACTGTCAAAAGCTTGCGCGATACGCGACAATCGGCAATCTCCCCAGCCGGCGACAAATTTGGGAAAACTATGAGCGAAACCGGGTTAACAAGCGGTGACTTTACCGAGGCGGCGGAGCCGTTCCGGCTCTTTGCGGCGTGGCTCGACGACGCGACGAAGAGCGAGATCAACGACCCCAACAGCGTGGCGCTGGCGACCGTTGATGCCGAAGGCATGCCGAATGTGCGTATGGTGCTGCTTAAGGGCTTCGACGAGGGCGGCTTTGTCTTCTACACGAACTTCGAGAGCGCCAAGGGCCGTGAGATTCTTGGCAGCATGAAAGCGGCGATGTGCTTCCACTGGAAATCGCTGCGCCGGCAGGTGCGAGCGCGCGGCCCGGTGGAGATCGTCACCGACGCCGAAGCCGACGCCTATTACGCGACGCGTCCGCGCGGCAGCCGCATCGGCGCCTGGGCCTCCAAACAGTCGCGGCCGCTGGAGAGCCGCTTCGCGCTGGAAAAGGCGGTCGCCGAATACACGGCGCGCCATGCGATCGGCGAGATCCCGCGGCCAAAACACTGGTCAGGCTTCCGCATCGTGCCGCAGACCATCGAGTTCTGGCACGACCGTCCGTTCCGGCTGCACGACCGTGTCGTGTTTTCGCGCAACGCCGAGGGCGGTTGGGACAAGGTGAGGCTTTATCCGTAGGGCACGACGGTGGAGCGCCGATCTCCCCCCTTGTGGGGGAGATGCCCGGCAGGGCAGAGGGGGGCGCTTCGCGCCAATCTGTCAATTAATCGAAATCGCGCCCTTGCGCCCGTTCTCAGTGGCTCGCAGGCTGAACCCAAAGGGTAGTGCGCTACGGCGCCCCCGTCTGTCCTGCCGGACATTTCCCCCACAAGGGGGAGATCGGCAGCTTCCGCACCGGCGCCCATTTTTTCAGCCCTTCTTCCTGGTCATGAAGGCGGCCAAGGGCCGCTTCTGCCGGATTTCCAATTCCCACTATCACGATCTCGTGTGCGTGAAACGTTCCAGCTTGCCGGAACGAACCAGGAAAGGGCTCAACGCGCCGCTGGCGCAAATTCAGGAGGAAACAATGCATTCACTCAGGTTGGTCACGATGGCCGGTCTTGCCTGTCTTTTCGCTTCGCAGGCCTTTGCGGAGGATGCGATGGGGACAATGACGGTGATGAAGGGTGGGGAGGTCATGGCGATCATGCCCGATGGGCATATGGGCACCATGATGCCCGACGCGAAGATGAGCGCCGAAATGATGAAAATGGCGAAACCGATCAAGCATTGCATGATGTTGATGACCGACGCCAAAGGCAAGACATTCATGATCGACACGTCTTCGGCAAAGGCCCAGGCCGAATGTAAAAAAATGGCGATGTGACAAAGAGATCATGGCAAGAAAACCCGCCGGTTGCTGCCGGCGGGTCCACGATGCGAGAGAAGGCCAGAAGGTCTAGGCCTTCTTCCTGGTCATGAAGGACGTCAAGGCTGCGCGGGCCTCGTCGGATTTGAGCCGCTCGCGGAAATGCTGGCTTTCCTGGCCGATGCGCTCGACAAGGGCGTCGCGCGAGCCGCGCATCAGGTCGCGCGCGATCTTCAGCGCTTGCGGCGGTTTGGCAGCGATCTGGCCCGCCGCCGCCAATACCGATGCTTCGAGTGCCTCTTCCTCGACCACCTCGTAGATCAGCCCGGCGGCCTTCGCCCGCTCGGCCGAAAAGCCCTCGCCGAGGCCAAGCAGCGCGAAGGCGCCTTGGCGGCCGAGGATCTGCGGCGCGAGCAGGCTCGAACCGGCCTCCGGCACAAGGCCGAGATCGACGAAGGGCGTCCGGAATAGTGTGCGCGGCGTGGCGAAGGTCAGGTCGCAATGCAGGTTGAGCGTGGTGCCGATACCGACCGCAATGCCGTCGACGCCGGAAACCATCGGCTTTTCCACCTTGGCCAGCGCCATCAGGAAATCCCAGACCTCGGAACCGCCTTCGCCGCCCGAGGCGACGACCATGAAATCGGCAAGGTCGTTGCCGGACGAGAAGGCACCGGGGACGCCGAGAAAGACATGGACGCGGATCGCCGGATCGGCGTCGCCGCCGGCAAGAGCCGCCGACATCGTCGCGTACATGGCGCGGGTCAGGGCGTTCTTCTTGTCCGGACGGTTGATGCGGATGATCTGGATGGCGCCCTGGCGCTCGACGAGGATGTGGTCTGTCACGGATTGGTCCTTTGTGAATTTCGGGCCTTTGTGAATTTCGGCGCGTGCGAACGTCAGGCTGAGATCAGCGCCTTGCCGGCAACTGCAAGGCTGTCGGCGCCGCCGACGACGCGCTCTTTGAGCGCGGCCACTTCGCCAAGCAGGTTCTCGGCGAAGAACCGGCAAAGCGCGATGCGGTTTTGGTCGGCAAGCGCGCCGCGCGCCAGATAGGCCCCGCCTGCGGCAAGCGAGATCAGCCTGAGATAGGGCGTGGCGCCGGCCAGCGCCTCGTCCGATCGGCCTTCGGCTTGCAGGTCTTGCAGGAAACGGGTTGCCTGGGAGAGCTCGTCGAGCGCCTGGTCGAGGCGATCGGCGGTGCGGCCGAAGCCTTCAAGGTTCGACGCTCGCGCCGCATCGGCGACGGCCTTGAGTTCGGCGATGTAGCCATGCACATGCCGGCCGCCGCCGAGCGGCAGCTTGCGTGTCACCAGATCGATCGCCTGGATGCCATTGGTGCCTTCGTAAATGGGCGCGATGCGCGCGTCGCGATAAAGTGCTGCGGCCCCTGTCTCCTCGATGAACCCCATGCCGCCATGCACCTGCAGCCCGAGCGAGGCGACCTCGACACCGACGTCGGTCGAAAAGGCCTTGGCCAGCGGCGTCAACAGATTGGCGCGTTCCTGCCAGTGCTTTGCATCTTCGCTCTGCGACGCAAGATCGATGGCGTGGGCGCAGGAATAGCAGATGGCACGGGCAATCTGGGTCAGCGCCTTCATGGTCAGAAGACTGCGCTGGATGTCGGGGTGATGCACGATCGGCGCCATGCCGGCACCGCGATAGCTCGCCGCTTTGCCTTGCCGGCGGTCGTTTGCATAGGCGAGCGCCTTCTGCGTCGCCGCCTCGGCGACCGCGACGCCCTGCATGCCGACGGCAAGGCGCGCATTGTTCATCATGGTGAACATGCAGGCGAGGCCCTTGTTCTCCTCGCCAACCAGCCAGCCGATCGCGCCGGGCCTGCTGCCTTCGAAGCCATCGCCATAAATCATCGTGCAGGTCGGCGAAGCGTGGATGCCCAATTTGTGCTCCAGCCCGGAGCAGAAGACGTCGTTGCGTGCGCCCAGCGCGCCATCGTCGCCGACGAGGAATTTCGGCACCAGGAACAACGACAGGCCGCGCGTGCCGGCCGGCGCGTCCGGCAGCCGCGCCAGCACCAGATGGATGATGTTGTCGGTGAAATCGTGCTCGCCATAGGTGATGAATATCTTTTGCCCGAAGATGCGGTAGGTGCCGTCGCCGGCCGGCTCGGCGCGGGTTCGCAAGGCATTCAAGTCCGAGCCTGCCTGCGGCTCAGTCAGGTTCATGGTGCCCATCCATTCGCCGGAGACCAGCTTTTCCAGGTATCTGGCCCTGAGCGCCTGCGAGCCGTGCTTGTCGAGTGCTTCGACCGCGGCCATGGTCAGCGTCGGGGCGATGCCGAACGCCATCGAGGCGGAGTTCCACATTTCGAGCGCGGCGACGCCGAGCATGGCCGGCAGCGCCTGGCCGCCATACGCTTCAGGCGCGGACAGCGCATTCCAGCCGCCGCCGATCCAGCGGCGATAAAGTTCCTTCCAGCCGGGCGGGGTAGTGACGGCAGCACCGTCGAGCACCGCGCCGTGCTGGTCGCCGATCGTGTAGAGCGGCGCCACCTCCTCGCTGGCGAAGCGGCCCGCCTCGGCCAGAATGGCGTCGACGAGGTCCTCACCGAGTTCGCCAAAAGTGCCGGCATCGAGCGCCGGCTTCAAGCCGGCGACATGCTTCAGGGTGAAGGCGATCTCCTCAACCGGTGCCCGATACATGGCGCTCGCTCCTCCTCAGTCCGGCCCTCCCCAGTCTGGCCCTCCCCAGTCTGGCAGGTCTACTTAAGACCTGTGCCGATGCAAAATCATCTGCTTTCGGAGTTCCCTGTCCATCTTCTTTTTACGTAAACGTCAAACTTTGTCACGCGGATTTTGCAATTGCCACGACGCAGGCTAAATTCGGCAAGAGAGAGCAGAACACCGAAATAGGATTGCCTCGTGCTCGCACGACCTGACACCTATCGCTGTAGCGAATGCGCCTGCTCTGGCGGACGGCCGGTTTTTGCTATCATGAAGGTAAGGTCGAGAACGGTGCAGCCTATTGGTCGGATCGCGGCATATTGTGCTCACCACCATGTTCGCTGACCCCTCATCGCAAACGCGAGGCCGAGGGAACGCTGTTGCAAGTGCCGGCGCTCGACCCGTTTCATATCCCCTCTCGCCAGTGACAACCATCAAGACCATCGACGGAGAAGCTGACCGAGCCGTGGCATGCGCGGGCCGCGATCGAAAGCATTTCCTTAACCATGGCGGTTCAGGATTTGGCTTTGGCCAGCAAGGATCTGCTGTTTGAAAACGCCGGCGCGCCCCCTTGTCCGCTCAGCACTTCTCGTTGTCGCGGCCGCGATGACCCTGGCGCTGACGCCGGCAAAGGCCTCGGATTTCTCCGAACCTTGGAAGGATGCCGACCGGGCGCTGGTCGTCGACGCCTACGAATACAATTCCATCGACTGGACCCGGCTAGCCGCCGACAAGCGTCTTGTCGGCTTCATCAACAAGGCATCCGACGGAATGCCGCCACCATATTTCTGTTTCGGCGACGAGACCGAGACGCGGCTGTGCAAGACGCTTTGGAAGCGCCATGCGATGGCACAGGAACTGTTCCAGACGCGCAAGGTGGTGGCCAAGGCGCTGGGCCTGAAATGGGGTGCCTATCATCTCGCCCGCCCCGGCAACCCCGTGGGACAGGCCAATAATTTCATCGAGTTCGCCGAACCCGGGCCGGACGACCTGCTTGCCCTCGACATCGAGGACGACGACCCGACGCAGTGGATGTCGCTGGACGACGCCGAAGAATTTGTGCGCCATGTGCATCGTCGGGTTGGCCGCTTTCCGGTGCTCTACACCAACGGCACGACAGCCAGGCATATCGCCGACAACAAGTATAAATACCCGCTCCTGTCCCGGCTGCCGCTGTGGTATGCGCGCTACAAGCCAGACATCGGCGTGCATTTTCCGATGGGCAACTGGCAGGGTTATGCGCTCTGGCAGTTTTCGGCGCGAGCAAATTGCGGCCGGTTCCGCTGCCCTTACAGGGTCGCGGGCACACCCAACGATATCGACGTCAGCGTCGCGCCGATGAACGCCACGGAATTGCGCGCGCAGTGGCCGTTCGGCGGCCTGATCGACGTGCAGCCGGATTACCTCGCCTCCATACCGGTGCCGCTCTCACGCGAAGCCGGGCTCGCCGGCGGCACCATCACTTACGCTAGCGTGACGCCAGCAAGCTTCGAGGAGATGGTCGCGGTATTCAGGGCTCGCCTGGCCAGGTTCAGCAGCGGCTTTCAAAATACCTGCGGCGAAGGCGGTGCCGGGCCTTCTGCGCGGGATTGCCGAATATGTCGCCTGGACGCGAAACGAAAAGCGTGCGGCATCGGTGCCAGGATTTGTCTCCACCGCCGATGCGGTCAGCAGCGTCTCGACCGAATTCGACCACGGCTTGCGCTGAGACCGAAGGCCGCCCGAGCATCAGTTCGCCTGCTCGCGCGCCACCGCCAGCCAGCCAATGTCGCGGCGGCAAAAGCCTTGCGGCCAGTCGATCCGGTCGAGCGCGGCGTAAGCCTTCTTCTGCGCCTCGCCGACCGTGCGGCCGGTCGCCGTGATGTTGAGCACGCGACCGCCATTGGCGACGAGTGCGCCGCCGTTTATGGCGGTGCCGGCATGAAATATCTCGACGCCCTCACCCGCCGCCGCCTCGACGCCGCGGATGACCGAGCCCTTTTCCGGCGTGCCGGGATAGCCCCTCGCTGCCATCACCACGGTGAGCGCCGCCTCGTCGCGCCAGCGCACCGAGGTGTGCGCCAGCTGGCCGTCGGCGGCTGCGTTGAGCAGGACGAGCAGATCGTCCTTCAGCCGCATCATCAGCACCTGGCATTCCGGGTCGCCGAAACGGGTGTTGTATTCGATCAGCTTCGGCCCGCTGTCAGTGATCATCAGCCCGGCGAACAGCACGCCGGAAAACGGCGCGCCTGTTTCGGCCATGCCGCGCATGGTCGGATCGACGATCTCGCGCATGGTGCGGTCGATCATCTCCGGCGTCATCACCGGCGCCGGCGAATAGGCGCCCATGCCGCCGGTGTTCGGGCCGGTGTCGCCGTCACTGCGGCGCTTATGGTCCTGCGCGGTACCGAAGGGCAGCGCGGTGGTGCCGTCGCACAGGCAGAAGAAGCTTGCTTCTTCGCCGACGAGAAACTCCTCGACCACCACTTCCGCGCCGGCCTGGCCGAAGGAGCCGTCAAAACAGGCGTCGAGCGCGGCCAGCGCCTCGTCAAGCGTCATGGCGACGGTGACGCCCTTGCCGGCAGCGAGGCCGTCGGCCTTGATGACGATCGGCGCACCCGTCTTCTCGACATAGGTCCTGGCCGAAGCCAGATCGTCGAAGCGGCCATAGGCGGCGGTCGGGATGCCGTATTTGGCGCAGAGGTCTTTGGTGAAACCTTTCGAGCCTTCCAGCCGTGCCGCTGCCTTTGACGGTCCGAAGACGCGGATGCCCTCGGCGCGCAGGTCGTCGGCAATGCCGGCGACCAGCGGCCCTTCCGGCCCGACCACGACGAGGCCTATTTCATTCTCGCGGCAAAACCGGACCACCGCTGCGTGATCGGCAGTATCGAGCCTCACCAGTTCGGCTTCGTGGCCGATGCCCGGATTGCCGGGCGCCGCGTAGAGCCTGGTCAGCAGCGGCGAGGCCGCGATCTTCCAGGCCAGCGCATGTTCGCGTCCGCCGGAGCCGATCAGTAAAACACGCATGCCCAGATTCCTCGTCATTCCAAGACCAGGACTGCGCTATTGCGCCGCGCGCGACGGGTCAAGACATTTGGCTGCCGAAGCGCCGATTGCGCGTGGCGAGCGTGCGGGGGCTGCTTGACGCTTGACGGCATTCGCCTCTGCTGCCACTCCAGCAAAATGGAAACCGTCCAGTCGAAAGCGGCCCAGGGCCGCGTCGCCGATGCGCCGAGCGGCCACTGGGTCTATCGCGCGCTGCCGCGGCGGTTGTGGCCCTATGCGCAGCTTGCCCGGTGGGACCGGCCGATCGGCTGGCAATTGCTGCTGTGGCCGTGCTGGTGGTCGGCTGCACTTGCCGCGAGCGCCTATCCGCGTCCGTCGGATCCGCTGCTCTCGCTGCTGCCGTCGCCGTGGTATCTCCTATTGTTTTTTCTTGGCGCGTTCGCCATGCGCGGTGCCGGCTGCACCTACAATGATTTGGTCGACGAGAACATCGACAACCAGGTGGAACGCACGCGCTCGCGGCCGCTGCCGGCCGGCAAGGTCACGCGCCGGCAGGCCTGGATGTTTGTTGTCGTGCAGGCACTGGTCGGCCTTGCCGTGCTTTTGCAGTTCAACAGCTTCGCCATCTTGCTCGGCATCGGCTCGCTGGTCATCGTCGCCGTCTACCCGTTCATGAAGCGGTACACCAATTGGCCGCAACTCGTTCTCGGCCTTGCCTTTTCCTGGGGCGCGCTGATGGGATGGGCGGTCGAGTTCGGCGATCTCGATGGGCCGGCAATCATGCTCTATATCGGCTCGATCCTGTGGGTGATCGGCTACGACACGATCTATGCGCATCAGGACAAGGAAGACGACGCCATCGTCGGCGTGCGCTCGACGGCGCGCCTGTTCGGCGACAACACCAAAGCCTGGCTGGCCGGACTTTATGGCGGAGCGCTGGTCTGCTTCGCCATTGCCTTCGCCTCGGCACAGGCACCGGTACCGGCGCTCGCCGGGCTGATCGCCGCCGGCGCCCATATGGCGCGGCAGATCGGCGTGCTCGACATCGACGATCCGGACCAGTGCCTGAGGCTGTTCAGATCGAACAATCAGGTCGGCTGGCTGATCTTCCTCGGCCTGATCGGCGGCGCGGTCTGGGTGGCGCTGAAGCCGCTGGTTTAAGAGCAGCGGTATCGATTCGGCAGCTGCGGAATCGACCTTTCTCCAACTGCTTATGCCGCCCCTCATCGCCCTGCCGGGCACTTCTCCCCGTATAGTGACGGGGAGAAGCACGCCTTCGCAACGGATTTCGCCAATCTCAAGCGTTTGCAGAAAGAGTGCCGAAATTGCGGCCAGTGTCCCTTCTCCCCGTCACTATACGGGGAGAAGGTGGCGGCAGCCGGATGAGGGGCAGCGCCAACTTGCAAGCTGATTTCAATCTATTCCCGCGAAATAAGCTCCTCGCCGCCGATGACCAGCCTGAGGCCGAGGTCGCCGGCGCGGCGGCGGGCGAGGAAGCGCGGGCGGCGCATGGTCGAGACGCGACCTTTGCGGCGGTCCTGCGGCGGCAGCGCCTTGATGGCGGCGCCGAGCGATTCTTCCAGCGTGCGGGCAATGCCGTCGGCCTCGATCAGCAGCATCGGCAGCCGGTAGGCGTCGGCCCAGGCGGGCCAGTCAGCGGCGACATCGTCGAGATCGTCGGCCACCAGCAGCGGCACCGACAGCATCGGGTCGTTGTGCAGAAGCTCAAGCGTCACTGTGACATTGCCATCCGGATCCTCCATTGCGCGGGCGGCGACGCCGCGAAACGCGTTGGCGGGCATAGCGATGATCGCCGGCACGCCGCTCATCTCCAGCGTGCGGCGGATAACCGCGCCGCGCTGGTCGATGGTGAAGGTGACGTCGCCATAGTCGTCGCGCGTGGCGTAGCTCACCACCTGCGGCAGGCGGAATGGGTCGAGACGCATATTGCGGCCGGCCCAGACTGGCTTCAGTCCAGTGTTCATATCGTGCCTTTCCTGTTTCTCCTGAGAGCCGGTGTTTCCGGTTCTCCGGGCCGGTTTTCCCAGCCTCGTTTGTGGAGAAACATTAGCGCGGGCTTCTTATCCTCGCGCTTAAGAAAGTCGGTTAAATTTTGCTGATCCGGGGCGGATGGTTATCGAAATGCGAACCGGCGCGGGCCGGCGAAAGGATCAGATAACCTTACCCGGATTCATGATGCCGGCCGGGTCGAACGCGGCCTTCACCCTGCGCATCAGCTCGATCGCCATCGGCGGCGCCGTCGCGATCAATTCGTCCCGCTTCAACTGGCCGATGCCGTGCTCGGCCGAGATCGAGCCATGAAACGAGCGCACGACCTCGTGCACGGCCTTGTTCATGACGTGGTAAAGGCCGAGAAACGCCTCGTCATCGCCGTCGACCGGCCGGGAAATGTTGTAGTGCAGATTGCCGTCGCCCATGTGGCCGAAGCAGACGACGCGCGCGCCGGGACTGACCGATTGCACGGCGCCGGCGGCCTTTTCGATGAAGGGCGGGATTGACGCCACCGGCACCGAGATGTCGTGCTTGATCGAGGCACCTTCCGGTTTCTGCGCCTCGGGCAGCACCTCGCGGAAATTCCAGAACGCATCGCCCTGGGCCATGCTTGCCGCGATCACCGCATCGCCGACGATGCCTTGCTCGAGGCCTGCCTCCAGCACCTCCTCGATCAGCGCCCTGGCATCCTCGGCCGAACGGCCCGACGAGATCTGCATCAGCACATACCACGGCCAATCGCCGGCCAGCGGCCGTACCACGCCTTGCGCGTGGGCAAGCGTGAAGTCGTAGGGCCTCTGGCCAATCAGCTCGAAGGCGGTGAGCGCTGCCCCTGCACGGTCCATCGCGAGGCTGAACAGCGACAGTGCCGCCTCCGGCGATGACAGGCCGGCAAACGCCACCTCGCGCCCCTTGGGCTTGGGGAACAGCTTAAGCACGGCGGCGGTGATGATGCCGAGCGTACCCTCGGCGCCGACGAACAGGTTCTTCAAATCGTAGCCGGTATTGTCCTTTTTCAGCTTGCGCAGATCGTCGAACACTTCACCGGTCGGCAGCACCACTTCGACGCCGAGGCAGAGCTCGCGCGCATTGCCGTAGGCAAGCACGCCGGTGCCGCCGGCGTTGGAGGAGAGATTGCCGCCGATCTGGCAGGAGCCTTGCGCGGCAAGCGACAGCGGAAACAGCCGGTCGGCGGCATCGGCCGCTTCCTGCAGCGTCTGCAGGATGACGCCGGTTTCGACCGTGACCGTGTTGGACAGCGTATCGATTTCGCGGATGCGGTTCAGCCGCGACAGCGACAGCACGATCTCGCGGCCGGATGCGTCCGGCACCTGGGCGCCGACCAGCCCGGTGTTGCCGCTTTGCGGCACAATGGGCGTGCCAGTTTCGGTCGCCAGCCGCATGATGCTGCTGACCTCCTCGACGGTCCCCGGCCTCAGCACCAAAGCCGTCCTGCCGTGCCAAAGTCCGCGCCGCTCGGCTAGGTAAGGCGCGATGTCCCGCTGATCGCGCAGCGCATATTTATCGCCGACGATTGTCGCAAAGCGCGCGACGACGGCGGGGTCGAGATCGGGGGAAATGTCGTTCATGGGTGGAAACTATGGTGCTCAATCCATCTTGTCACGCGGGGCGATCTTGTCACGCGGGGCGGCGGCGCGCGAAAGCCGGTCATTGATCGCCTCGCCCAGCCCGTCGAACGGGATCGGCTCGACGGCGATGGTTTTGGCGCCACTGCCATCGAGATCCTGCAGATGGGTGAAGAGATTGCTTGCCGCCTCGCGCAGGTCGCCGGTCTCCGACAAGTTGCGCAGGGCGGCTGCATCGCGCCAGCCTTCGGCACGGCGGCGGCCGAAGGCCAGCAAGGCTTCCCCCGGTGCGACCTCCGCAGCATTGAGCCGCACTGCCGCACCTGGCGCATAGTGCGAGGCGAGCATGCCGGGCGCCTCGATAACCGAAGCGCCGCGCAGCAACTTTGTCCCGGCCACCGCTTCGATCTCTTCGGCGGCAATGCCGCCCGGCCGCAGCAGCCGCAGCTTTCCAGCTTCGACCTTGACGATGGTCGATTCCAGCCCGACCGGCGTCGCGCCGCCGTCGACCACAAGCTTGATCCGGGGACCGAGATCGGCGGCCACGGCTTCGGCCGTCGTGGCGCTGATCCTGCCCGAGGAATTGGCGCTGGGCGCCGCCAGCGCGCGGCCGAACCTGGCGATCAGCTCGCCGCCAAAGCCTTTCGGCATGCGCAGCGCGATCGTTTCCAGGCCGGCGGTGACCAGCGGATGAATGCCGTTGCCGGGCCGTTGCGGCAGCACCAGCGTCAGCGGCCCCGGCCAGAATACCTGCGCCAATCTTTCCGACAGCGGATCGAACAGCGCGATGCGCTCGGCCATCGCCGGGTCGGCTATATGGGCGATCAGCGGGTTGAAGCGAGGTCGGCCCTTGGCTTCGAAGATACGAGCCACGGCAACGCCATTGGTCGCGTCGCCGGCCAGCCCATAAACGGTCTCGGTCGGGATGGCGACGACATCGCCGCTCTCGAGCAGCGCCAACGCCCTTTTCATCGCCTCGCCGACGGCACGAATTTCAGCCACTGTCGTCACCTCACGGATGCGGGTGCCTAATACGCTGACGCCGACGGAGCAAGTCCGGGCGTAGGCGAATCGCAAATCGCTAAAATGCTCTGTTTCCCCGCAAGCCGGCATCAACTGCCATCCGCTACGGTGCCGTCTTGTTGGGCAAGGGGAATTATCATGCTTTCGATGCGTATCCTTGGAGCGCTTGGTCTGGCGTTTATGGCCGGCACGGTACAGGCCTCATCGCTCGTTTTTCTCGGGCAAACGACGGCGACGCCTTCGGTTGTAAGTGCCAGCGCGCTCGAACGGGCGAAAACACCGTCGATCGTCGCGCTCGGCGAGAAGTTGCCTGACGTCAATGAAAACGTCACCGATGAAAAGGTCGCGGCAATCCCGAGCCAGCCGAACCATGGCTTCGCCGGAAGTCCGATGATCATTCGCGGCGGTATCGTCGGCGATGCCTTTGCAACGCCCGCGCCCAAAGCCGCGCCGGCCACCGCTGCCGCGCCCGCCGCGGACAGCAAAGCCGACCCAAAGGTCGCCAGCAAAACCCCTGAGGCGGCCGCGCCGAAGCCTGCGCCGCTAGCAGCTCCCGACCAGCCCAAATAGCGCCACAAGCGATGATTTTTTCCCGGACGTCAGCCGGCTATCTTGGAGAAATCCGCGACCCGGTCGGTCGCCGCGCGGATGCGGGCGAGCAATGCCAGGCGATTGGCGCGCACGGCCTGGTCCTCGTCGTTTACCAGGACTTTCTCAAAGAATGAATCAACCGGCTCGCGCAACACGCTAAGCTCCAGCATGGCGGCGGAAAAGTCTTCGTTTTGAATTGCTTCGCCGGCTTGCCTCTCGGCCTGATTGACCGCGGCGTACAAGGTTTTTTCGGCGCCCTCCCGGAACAGAGCCGGCTCAACGCTGCTTGCGATCGCTGTCGCCTTCTTCTCTTCGGCAGCCACAATGTTGGCCGCGCGCTTGGTGCCGGCAAGCAGGTTCCTGCCGTCCTCGGTGTCGAGGAAGGAGCCGAGTGCTTCGACGCGGCGGACTATTTGCAGGAGATCGTCGTTCGACGATTGGCCGATCTCCCCCCTTGAGGGGGAGATGCCCGGCAGGGCAGAGGGGGGCGCGACAGAATGAGACGCCGGCGGGACAGCGCCCCCCGCTGTCGGCTTCGCCGACATCTCCCCCTCTAGGGGGGAGATTGGCGCGCTTCCGCCACTCGCCAGGACGGCATCGATCAAATCGTGCCGTGCACCCTGGTCGCGGAGATAGACCTTTAGGCGGTCCTGGAAAAAGGAGAGGAGGTCGTTTTGGCCAGCGTCAAAGGTACGCAACCAAACGGCTATCTGCTTACGGAGGAGCGAGTCGACGCTTGCAGCAATTGCGGCAAAACGCACTTCATCAAACTCCAAACCAGTGAATGTTTCAGCATCCGCAAACCGAATAGCCGCCTCGCCCAGTTCCCTATTCCAGCGCTGATCGGCAAAAAGTAGCCACGCCGTTCTCCAGCTTGTTTTAAGACGAATTCTGATCCCATTCTCGACCAAAATCCTGACCACCCCCAGCGCCGCTCTTCTGAGCGCATAGGGGTCCTTCGATCCGGTTGGCTTTTCATCGATCGCCCAAAACCCGACCAGCGTATCGAGCTTGTCGGCAAGCGCCACGGCGACCGATACCGGATCGGTCGGCACGCGATCGGACGGGCCCTGCGGCTTGTAGTGCTCCTCGATGGCGGCGGCGACTGATGGATGCTCGCCCTGCAGCAGCGCGTATTTGCGGCCCATGGCGCCTTGCAGTTCCGGGAACTCGCCGACCACCTCGGTGGTGAGGTCGGCCTTGGCGAGCACGGCGGCGCGGCGCGCCAGCGCGATAATCTCCCCCCTCGAGGGGGAGATGTCGCCGAAGGCGACAGAGGGGGTCGGCACGTCCTGATGCGGCTTCCTATTTTGGACAGAGGACGCCGGCGCTTCACGCGAAGCGACCCCCTCTGGCCTGCCGGCCATCTCCCCCTCAAGGGGGGAGATTGCGCGCGCCACGATTGGTGCTAGTTCTTCGGCCAACCTGGCAATCCGCTCCACCCGCTCGCCTTGCGTGCCGAGCTTGGCATGAAACGTTACATTGAGGTGGTCGAGGCGGGCCATGCGCTGGTCGAGTGGCTTGTTGAGGTCGAGTCCGAACTTTTGCGCCGATGCCTGCAGCTGGTCGAGATCCGGCAGGTCGCCCTGGTCGGTTTTCCAGAAATAGAGCGCGTCGGACAGGCGGGCGCGCACCACCTTGCCGTTGCCATGGGCGATCTCCTTGCCGCCGTCCTTGGCCTCGATATTGGCGGTCAGGATGAAGCGGTTGGAGAGCGGCGATTGGCTGATCTCCCCCCTTGAGGGGGAGATGGCCGGTAGGCCAGAGGGGGTCGGCACGACCTGACGCGACTCCCTGTCGCGGACAGGGGATGCCGCCGATCCACGCGAGGCGACCCCCTCTGTCGCCTTCGGCGACATCTCCCCCTCGAGGGGGGAGATTTGGCGCGTCGTCACGAAGCACTTCTGGTTGGCGCGGATGGTGAGCCGGATTACCTCGGCCGGAATGGCGAGAAAATCCTGCTCGAATTCGCCCATCAGCACGACAGGCCATTCGACCAGGCCCGACACTTCCTCCAGCAGCCCCTCGTCCTCGACGAGGTCGAGCCCGCTGGCGAAGGCGAGGTTCCTGGCATCGGCAAGGATGATCTCTTTGCGCCTGTCGGCATCGAGCACGACCTTGGCCGCCTCAAGCCTGGCGACATAATCGTCGAAGCGGCGCACCGTGATGGCGCCAGGCGCATGGAAACGGTGGCCGTAAGTGATATTGCCTGAGCGGATGCCGTCGATCTCGAAATCGACGACCACCGGCTCCTCGGTTTCGGGGCCGAAGGTGCACAGGATCGATTGCAGCGGCCGCACCCAGCGCAGCGAGCCGGGCTTGGCTGAAGCCGGCCCCCAGCGCATCGATTTCGGCCAGGGGAAGTTGCGGATGATGCCCGGCACCAGCTCGGCGATGATCTGCTCCGCCGGCCTGCCCGGCCTGGAAATATGGGCGACATAGAAGTCGCCCTTCTTCGGATCGGAATGAACATGCGCCTCGGCAATCGAGGCAAGGCTGGCCTTGCGCAGAAAACCTTGCACCGCCGGCTCGGGCGCCTTGGTCGAGGGCCCCTTGATCTCCTCGCTGATGTCCTTCGAGCGCGCGGTCAGGCCGCGAATGTCGAGCGTCAACCGGCGCGGCGTCCAATATTCGCGCGCCGCCTCATAGGTCAGCCCGGCTTCGACCAGACCGTCGGTCAAAAGCTTCTTCAGGTCGCCGGCCGCCTTGCGCTGCATGCGAGCGGGGATTTCTTCGGAACGAAGTTCTAGAAGCAGGTCAGGCATTGAAAGAGCTCACGCGACAAAAAACAGCCGCCGCTTCGCGGCGTCCTCCCCCATCGAGGCGGAGGTAAGCGGGGCATAGCAACTCGGTCGGCTGCTGTCACCCTTCCCAGCAAGATCGGGCCAGCACGATCAAGGCGTCCAACGGCGATTTCCGAAAAAATTCAGCCGCCTGTCGGACACGGACCGATCCGCCCGTCCTTGGATCAAAGATTTCCATGAACCGAACGCAGCGCTGAAGCGACCAACGCTCAGGCAGAGAGCTATTGGCTGAACGACCATGAAAACGGCATCGACATTCCTGCAGATCCTCGCGCTCAGCGCCTGTTTCGCGGCGCAGGCTCATGGCACGTTCTCGATGCCCGGCGTCAGGCAAGCGCTGCGGACAATGGCCGGCTCCAGCGGCCAGGGTGCGTTACCAATCAGCACTCCTGCCGAATTCGCCTTGAGCTAGGCCGCCAGCCCGCCCGCCTGCGTCAGCAGAAACGCCTCGCCGCAGGCTTTGGCCAGATTGCGCACCCGCAAAATATAACTCTGGCGCTCGGTGACCGAAATCACGCCGCGTGCGTCGAGCAGATTGAAGACGTGGCTGGCCTTGATGCACTGGTCGTAGGCTGGGAACACGAGGCGGTGGTATCCCTCCCCCTTGAGGGGACCAGACAAGGTCCGGCCGGGAGGGGTCGCTCGTGCAGTGCTCGACGCCTGACCTGCGGTGCCTTCTGATGCGACCCCCTCTGCCCGCTTCGCGGGCGTCTCCCCCTCAAGGGGGAAGATGGGCGCGCCGGCTTGTAGCAACGCCTTGCACTCGGCTTCGGCGTCTTCGAAATGGCGCAGCAACATCGCGGTGTTGGCAAATTCGAAATTATGGCGCGAATATTCCTGCTCGGCCTGCAGGAAGACGTCGCCATAGGTCACCTTGTCGGCGCCTTCACGGCCGTTGAAGTTGAGGTCGTAGACATTGTCGACGCCCTGCACATACATGGCCAGCCGTTCCAGCCCGTAAGTGAGCTCGCCCGCCACCGGGGCGCATTCGATGCCGCAGACCTGCTGGAAATAGGTGAACTGCGACACCTCCATGCCGTCGCACCAGCACTCCCAGCCCAGCCCCCAGGCGCCCAGCGTCGGGCTTTCCCAGTCGTCCTCGACGAAGCGGATGTCATGCAGCAGGGGATCGATGCCAATCGCGGCCAGCGAGCCGAGATAAAGCTCCTGCAGATTGGGCGGATTGGGCTTCAGGATCACCTGGTATTGATAATAGTGCTGCAGCCGGTTCGGGTTCTCGCCATAGCGGCCGTCCTTGGGGCGGCGCGAGGGCTGGACATAAGCCGCGTTCCAGCGTTTTGGACCGAGCGCGCGCAATGTCGTTGCCGGATGGAAGGTGCCGGCGCCGACTTCCATGTCGTAAGGCTGGAGGACGACGCAGCCATAGTCCGCCCAGTAATTATGCAAAGTCAGGATCAGCCCCTGGAACGAGCGGCTGGGATGCATATGGGCAGGGATATGAACGGTCACGGCGGCCTCCGGCGGGATGCGGCACCTCGTAGAGTGCCGCTCCGCGACCGTCAAGGCGATGGAGTCACCCCTTGGGCGCCGGCGCCGGCACGGGCTTTACGTTCGGGGTTTCCTGCGCCGTGTTGGATTCGATCGGCGGCAGGCCCTTCATCAGCTTTTGCTGCAAGGCGGCAAGCACGTCCGGGTCCGGCTTCAGGTCGCGGGCCTGGTTCCACTGGAAGGTGGCTTCCAGCTTGCGGCCGACGCGCCAGTAGACGTCGCCGAGGTGATCGTTGAGCACCGGATCCTCCGGCTTCAACGAAACGGCGCGTTCCATTTCGCGCACCGCATCGTCGAACTGGCCAAGGCGGTAATAGGCCCAGCCCAGCGAATCGACGATGTAGCCGTCGCTCGGCCTCAGGTCGACGGCCTTCTGGATCATCGCGAGGCCTTCCTTGAGGTTCATGTTCTTGTCGACCCAGGAATAGCCGAGATAGTTCAGAACCTGCGGCTGGTCGGGGTAGAGCTCCAGCGCCTTGCGGAAATTCGGCTCGGCCTTCGGCCATTCCTTCAGTCGCTCATAGGCGATGCCGCGCTGGTAGAAAATGTTCCAGTTGGCGGCAGTCGGCGTCTTCAGCACCTCGACCGCCTTGTCGTAAAGATTGGCGGCGGAGCGGAAATCCTCCTTCGAGGAATAGACGCCGCCGAGCGCCAGATAGGCGCGCATGTCGTCTGGATGCGCATCGACGATGGCCTTGAGGTGAGTGATCGCCTCGTCGTTGCGGTCGAGATCGGCAAGGTTGAGGCCAAGCTGCAGGTCCGAAAGCTCCTTCAGCGGCGAGCCAGCGGGAATGCGGCGATAGAGCGCGATGGCGCCCTCGCCATCTTTCAACTGCTCGGCAACGGCGGCAAGCTGAACGAGCGCCGCGTCGTTGTCGGGCCGCAGCGCCAGGGCATATTGCAGATAAAGCCGCACGAACGGCTCGCCGCCGCCGCGGTTGAGCGCGGTGGCGAGATCGAGCAGGATTTCCGAGGCGCCGTCCGACGGACCGGCAACGAAGGGCTCGATCTTTTCGCCCTTGTTGATCTTGTCGCGAAGGGCCGCAATCTCGACCTTGCCCGGGGCGAACGCCTCGGCCTTGTCGAGCACCGACAGCGCCTTGGCCTTGTCGCCTTTGCGGGCGAGGAAAGAGGCGTAGGCCTGCGCGTTGCGCATCCATGTTTCGGGGGCCGCACCGCCTGCCGCCGTGTCCTGCACGGTGGCGGTGTAGAGCGCATCCGCCCTGTCGGGCAGGCCGGAGGCGTCGGCAATCAAGGCGCGGTGGAAGGACTTGAACAAGCTGAACCAGTCGGGGCCCTGCAGCTTGTCGATGGAAGCCATGGCCTCGCCGGCGTCACCCGCACCCTGCTTGGCCCAGCCGGTCATGACGCCGGAGATCAGCCGGTCGAGATCGGATTCGAGCGACAGCTTGAGCCAGTATTCGGCTTTGGAGAAATCCTTCTTGTGGAAGGAATCGATGGCCAGCGCCAGGCGCGAGAAGCGCTCGACGTCGGGAACCGCCTTGAGCTTGTCAGCATAGACCAGGGATTCGTCGAAGCGCCCCTGCGCGATCAGCGACAGCATCAGGCTTTGCTGCAGTCCCGTATCGTTCGGATCGAACGCAAGCGCCTGCTTGTAATAGGAGATGGCGCTGTCGAGGTCGTTGTCGCCATCGGCGATCCTGGCGGCAAGATAGGCCCCCGAGAAGGATGTGATCCTGACCGGCTCGGCGGTCTGTTTGGCATGCGCCGGCAAAGCCGAGATCGCCATGCCCGTCGCGATTGCCAGCCCCGTCAGCCAGCGCGCATATCCTTGCCGCATCATATCCCTTTCAGCCAAACGCCATCTCCGCGTCAGCGGGATCGCCGTAGACTCGATCTTTACAGGTAAAGCATGGCCTTTTTGGGGTCGTGCTTCAACCCGGCCCGAATTCACAATCGGGTCAAGCAATTAATAAACCATGCCGAAAGAGGTCGCACGACCGCATTGCGACAATTCGGCAATGGGAAACCGGCGTCACGGCCCCGAACCTCAGGGTGCTTGCGAAAGGCTTGCGTCGAGCGCCTGCATGGCGACGGTGACAAGATCGTGCAGCCGCTTTTTCGGCACGCCGTCGCGTGCCTGCACCGAAAGGCCGTGCATCAGCGTGGCGTAATAGTCACCCAGCGTCTCGGCATCGGTCTCCGGCTTCAATTCGCCATCGCGCACGGCTTTTTTCAATCGCTCGACGATCGACGCGGTACGCGCCAGCCGATGCTCCGCCAGCCATTGCAGCACGGCGTCATTTTCGACGGCGCAATTGGTCGCGGCCGTCACCACCATGCAGCCCTGCGGCCGCCCCGGCCTCGTATAGATTTCGACGGCGTCGCGAAGCATGCGCTCGATGACGCGCCGGACATTTGGTTCTTCCTGCAGCGCGCGTGTGGCAAAGCCGCCCTCATTGGCCTCGTAAAGCGCCACCGCTTCGCGAAACAGGTCCTCCTTCGAGCCGAAGGCGGCATAGATGCGCGCCGATGCGAGGCCAAGCGCCGATACGAGATCGGCCATCGAAGTGCCCTCGTAGCCGCGCCTCCAGAAAGCGTCGCGGGCTTTCTCCAGCGCCTGGTCGCGGTCGAATTGCCTTGGCCTGCCTGCCATGGCGGTCTCCAATTTTTGTCGATCAACAAATAATCCGCTTGACTTCGGATTGCAAATTTCAATTCTTTGTCGATCATTAAATAATTGTCGACAAGGAGTCCGGCATGAGTTCACTGGATCAAGGCGCGCCGCTCGGGGCGATAACGCAGGGAGCAAGCAGGGCGAAACATGGCGCAACGCTGGCGCTCCTCGCCTTCGCGCAGCTCATCATCTCGCTCGACCTCAACATCGTCTTCGTGGCGTTGCCGAAGATCGGCGCCGGCCTCGGATTTTCAGGCCAGACCCTGCAGTGGGTGGTCAGCGCCTACACCGTGTTCACCGGCGGCTTCCTGCTGTTCGGCGGCCGGGCCGCCGACCTGATCGGCCAGCGCCGCGTTTTCATCTTCGCGCTCTGGCTCTACGCGCTCTCATCTCTGGTCGGCGGCCTCGCCTGGTCGCCGGAAATCATCATCGCGGCCCGCGCCGTACAAGGCATCGGCGCCGCGTTCCTGTTTCCGGCGACGCTGTCGCTGATCAACCGCCTGTTCGCCGAAGGGCCGGAACGCAACCGGGCGCTCGCCGTCTGGGGCGGCGCGGGCGCCAGCGGCCTGACGCTCGGTTCGCTTGCCGGCGGGTTTCTGACCAGCGCCTTCGGCTGGCCGTCGGTCTTCTACGTCAACGTGCTGCTGGCCGGGATCGCCATCATCGCGGCTTTCGCCATCATCCCGCGCGATCGCAAGTGGCACGAGCAACGCAGCTTCGATCTGCCGGGCGCACTGACCGTCACCGCCGGCGCGACGCTGCTTGTCTTCACCCTGGTTCAGGGGCCCGAATATGGCTGGAGATCGATCGCAATCATTGTCAGCGCGGCACTGGCGGCATTCTTCCTGATCGCCTTCACCGTGATCGAGGCCAACAGCGCCGACCCGCTGATGCCGCTGCGCCTGTTCCACAACCGCAGCCTTGTCGCCGGCATGACGATAACCTTCCTCTACATGGCCACTTTCGGCGCGCTGCCCTACTTCCTCACCGTGCTGCTGCAGAACGTGCACGGCTTCACTGCCTTGCAGACGGGCCTCGCCTTTCTCGTGCCGTCGGTCGCCATCGCCACCGGTACGCAAGCCGGCGAGCGTCTGGCAACGCGCTTTTCGACGCGCAGCACCCTGGTCGGCGGCATGATCGTCGGCGCGGTCGGCACAGCATTGATGGTATCAGGCGCGACTGCCGACAGCAGCTATCTGTCCCTCGTACCCGGCCTGATCGTCTCCGGCGTCGGACAAGGCATCGTCTGGACCGCAATGTGGATTGCCGCCGCTTCCGGCGTTGCCCATGACCAGCAAGGCGTCGCCTCGGGGATGGCTTCGACGACGCTCAATGTCGGCAACGCCATCGGCATGGCCGTGCTGATTGCGATTGCCAACAGCCAAATCGGCGAATTGTCCGGCAATGCGTTGAAAATTGCCGTCGCCGACGGCATCCAGGTCGCCTTCTGGCTCGCGGCGGCGGGCATCGTCGTTAGCCTGCTGGCAGCAATGGTTCTTCCGGCAAAGGCTCGATGAGAACAAGCGCGGGGCGCCGATGCCTCTCAATTCACCCGGCTGATGCAGAAATCGATGACGCCGATCAGCGCCGATTTCTGCGGCGTCGCCTCGAGCGGCGCCAGCGCGTCGCGGGCGATCTCGCCGAAATGGCGGGCGCGCCCGATGGTGTCGGCAATTGCGCCGTGGCGGAGCATCAGGCCGATGGCCTTCTCCAGCCCGGCATCGTCGGCGGCATTGTCCTCGATGGCGCGTTTCCAGAAGCTGCGCTCGGCCTTGGTGCCGCGCCGATAGGCGAGGATCACCGGCAGCGTGACCTTGCCCTCGCGAAAATCGTCGCCGACATTCTTGCCGAGATCCTTGCTGGTGCCGCCGTAATCCAGCGCGTCATCGATCAGCTGGAAGGCAAGGCCGAGATTCATGCCGTAGGAGCGGAGTGCTGCGCGATCATTGCGCGTCGCCTGAGCGATGACGGGGCCGACCTCGGCGGCGGCCGAAAACAGGGCCGCGGTCTTGGCCTTGATCACCGCGAAATGCTCATCCTCGGTGGTCTCGAGGTTTTTTGCGGCAGCGAGCTGCATCACCTCGCCTTCGGCGATGACCGAGGCCGCGCTCGACAGGATATCGAGCGCTTCCAGCGAGCCGACATCGACCATCATGCGAAAGGCTTGGCCGAGCAGGAAATCGCCGACCAGAACACTGGCCTGGTTGCCCCAGATCATGCGTGCCGTCTTCTTGCCGCGCCGCATGCCGCTTTCATCGACAACATCGTCGTGGAGAAGTGTCGCGGTATGCATGAATTCGACCGATGTGGCGAGCTTGACATGGCCGTCGCCGGAATAGCCGAACATCTGGGCCGCGGCGAGCGTCAGCATCGGCCGCAGCCGTTTGCCGCCCGACGAGATCAGATGGTTGGCTATCTCCGGAATCATCTCGACATCGGAGCCGGCCTTCGACAGGATCAATTTGTTGACGCGCCCCATGTCGGCCGCGGTCAGGTCGATGAGGTCCTTTATCGAGGCGGCTTCGCGCTTCCCGTTTTCAATGTTGAGAACGACACCCACGGCAAAACTCCCAACCTCGATATGCACGACGGCAACATGGTCCCTGGACAGACTCTAGGGTGTCACCCACCGGCGCGGCAAGAGGCGAATTGGCGCGCCGGCTCTGGTACATGATCACGCCTACGTTTACATCAACGCCGCAAACTGCGAGTTTCATCCGATGATAGAGCTCATCCGCACCAACGACGCCGTCATCATTTCGTTTGTCGAATCGCTGATGCGCGATGCCGGCATCGGCTGTTTCGTCGCCGACCAGAACATGAGCGTGCTCGACGGCTCGATCGGCATCCTGCCCCGCCGTGTCATGGTGGACGCCGACAAGGCCGATGCGGCGCGGCGCATCCTGACGGATGCAGGCATCGCCAACGAGATCCGCCAAAAATAATGTCCGCGTCGCCCGCTGCCCTTGTCCCGGACATGCCGGCTCATACGGTCGACGCCTTCCATCGCGGTCGCTTCTGGCTGGTGCAGCCGAGAAAGGCGGGCCACCGCGCCGGCATGGATGCGATGATGCTGGCGGCTGCCGTGCCGTCCTCGTTCGCCGGGCGGCTTGCTGACTTTGGCGCGGGTGCCGGTGCCGCCGGCCTGGCGGTACTGTCGCGCTGCCCCGCTGCAGAGGCCGTGCTTGTCGAGCGTTCCCCGGAAATGGCGGCCTTCGCCACCACCACGCTTGCCCATCCCGGCAATGCGCATCTCAGCGACCGCGCCTCGGTGCTCGTCGCCGATGTCGCGCTGTCGGGCCGGGCGCGAACGGCCGCCGGCCTCGAGGACAACAGCTTCGATTTCGTCATCATGAACCCGCCGTTCAATGCCGCCGAGGATCGCGCGACGCCCGATCCGCTGAGAAAGGCCGCGCATGTCTCTGCGGATGGGCTGTTCGACAGCTGGATCCGCAGCGCGGCCGCGGTGGTCAGGCCGGGCGGCGGGCTGGCCGTCATCGCCAGGCCGGAACAGCTCGGCGCCATCCTCGATGCCATTGCCGGCCGCTTCGGCGACGCCGAGATGCTGGCCGTCCACCCTCGCCCCGAAGCGGCGGCGATCCGCATCGTCGTCCGGGCAGCACTCGGCGCACGCGGCAAACTGTCGATCCAGCCACCGCTTATGCTGCATGCCTATTCAGGCAATGGCCCTTCGGAGCGGGCAGAGCTGATCAATAACGGGCTGGCGTCGCTGTTCGGAGACTGATCCATTCTGATTGCCGGGGTGACGGCATTGCCGTTGGCCGGCGAATTCCTACATGCCTCAAGCAAATCGACCGGAGACCGCCCCCTCGTGAAACGCCTTTTCAACCGCCTGCTGCCGAAATCCTGGCGCTCCGCCGTCGTCACCATTCCGGTCGTCCGGCTGCACGGCACGATCATGCCCGGCGGCGGCCAGTTCCGGCCGAGCCTGTCGCTCGCTTCCACCGCCGGCCTTCTCGAAAAGCTGTTTTCCTTCGACGCGCCGGCGGTCGCCATCTCGATCAATTCGCCAGGTGGTTCACCGGTGCAGTCGCGGCTGATCTTCAGGCGCATCCGCGACCTGGCGAGCGAGAAGAACAAGAAAGTCCTGGTTTTCGTCGAGGACGTGGCGGCATCGGGCGGCTACATGATCGCGGTCGCCGGCGACGAGATCTTTGCCGACCCGTCCTCCATCGTCGGCTCGATCGGCGTGGTGTCGGCCTCGTTCGGCTTTCCAGAGCTGTTGAAGAAGATCGGCGTCGAGCGCCGCGTCCACACCGCCGGCCAGAACAAGGCGGTGCTCGACCCGTTCAAGCCGGAAAAGAAGGAAGACGTCGAGCGCCTGAAGGCGCTGCAGCTCGAGGTCCACGAGACCTTCATCGATCTCGTCAAGGACAGGCGCGGCAGCAAGCTCAAGGACGATCCAGACCTGTTCACCGGACTTTTCTGGACGGCCAAGAAGGGTCTCGAACTCGGGCTGGTCGATGCGCTCGGCGACATGCGCAGCGTGCTGAAGAGCCGTTTCGGGCCGAAAACCCAGCTCAAGCTGATCACCGCGCCGCGCGGCCTGTTCGGCCGCTTCGGCCTGTTCGGCTCGAGCTTTTCGGCGCCCGATATTGCCGCCGCCGCTGCAAGCGGCGTCATCGATGCGGCGGAAGAGCGCGCGCTGTGGGCGCGCTTCGGGCTTTGAAAAGCCGGTGAAAGCGTCTAGCATAAATCATCAACCGACCCGACCGGCCGCCTTGCCGGCCTTGCGAGGGAGGAGTTTGACATGCCGCAGATCATTTTCTTCGCCGTCGTCGGCATTGCCGCCTATTTCGGCTACCGCTCCTTCGTCAGGGAAGCCGAGCGTGTGACCGCCAAGGTGCGGCGTACCGAAAAGCAGGCCGCCAACGGTACAATGGGAACATTGGTCAAGGACCCGAAGACCGGCGAATACCGTCTGGCCAAGGATTGACCGTCGTCCCCCTCGCGGCCGAGCCAGTGAACGCCGAGGCCAGCATCCGGGCGTCGCATGCGCACGCCAAGATAAATCTCGCGCTGCACGTCACTGGCCAGCGCGCCGACGGTTATCACACGATCGAAAGCCTGGCTGTGTTCACGCGCTTCGGCGACCGCATCGAAACGGAACTTGCCGACAGCGATGGGTTTTCCGTGTCCGGCAAATACGCCTCCGCAGCGCCCGCCGACGACAATAATCTGGTGGTGAGAGCGCGCGATGCACTGCGGCGCGAGGCCGGTCCCCAGCACGCATCGGCTGTCGCCATCAGGCTCGAAAAGAACCTGCCGGTCGCGTCCGGTGTCGGCGGCGGGTCGAGCGATGCGGCGGCTGTGCTGCGCGCCCTGGTCCAGACCTGGGGACTTGATGTCGGCGATGCCGAACTGGCGCGGATCGGCCTGTCGCTCGGCGCCGACGTGCCGATGTGCCTCGCAGCCAAGCCGCTGATAGCCCGCGGCATCGGTGACGAGCTGACGCTCGTGCCGGGTTTCCCGGCGCTGGGTCTGGTGCTCGTCAATCCCGGCACTGCCGTCTCGACGGCCGACGTGTTCGAGGCGCTTGGCCGCCGCGACAATGCGGGGCTGCCGCCGCTGCCGCGCATTGTCGACTTCCACAGCATCCGCAACTGGCTGGAGATCACCCGCAACGACCTCGAGCCTGCGGCGCGCGCAATCCAGCCCGCGATCGGCAAGGCGCTTTCCGTGCTCAACAAGGCCGGAGCCGGTTTTGCCAGGATGTCCGGTTCAGGCGCCACCTGCTTCGGGCTGTTCGAGACCGGCAATGTGGCCAAGCGCGCGGCCGTCGATATCCGCGGCCGCCATCCCGACTGGTTTGTCGCGGCGACGCGAAGCGTGACATCGGAGGCTGATGCCCATGGCCAGGATTGACGAGAGCCGCCCCTTCGTTCCCGTGCGCATCGCGGTACTGACCGTTTCCGATACGCGCAGCCTCGCCGACGACAAATCCGGGCAGACGCTGGCCGACCGCATTGCCGAGGCCGGCCATGTCCTGGCCGCCCGCGACATCGTCACCGACGACCGCGACAAGATCCGCGACAAGGTCCTGGGTTGGTCAAGGGACGAAGCGATTGATGTCGTCATCACCACCGGCGGCACCGGCTTTACCGGCCGCGACGTGACGCCGGAAGCGCTGGAGCCGATCTTCGAAAAGCGCATGGACGGCTTTTCCGAAGTGTTCCACTGCATCTCCTACGACAAGATCGGCACTTCGACGATCCAGAGCCGGGCAACCGGCGGCGTCGTCAACGCCACCTTCGTTTTCGTGCTGCCGGGCTCGCCCGGCGCCTGCAAGGACGCCTGGGACGGCATCTTGAAGCCGCAGCTCGACTATCGGCACATGCCCTGCAACTTCGTCGAGATCATGCCGCGGCTGGACGAGCATTTGCGGCGCGGCTGAGACGAACCGAGGTATCAGCCAAGCGACCTCGGTTTAGCGAATGACCGGCTCGCCGTGAAAACGCCGGCGCGACGGCGGCGACACGCCGAAGCCAACCTCCATCATCAGCCGCGGCGTGCGCGTCGGCACGGTGCCCATATGGAAGCCGAACGGATCCTCGACAAAGCCGAGGCCGGCCGGCCCGGTCAGCGTGACCGGGCTCTGCTCGCCGTAGACGCCCAGCACCTCTTCCGCCGAATGGCCGACCAGCAGCGTCAGCTGATGCTTCAGGATGCGGCGGTTATGGGAGCCGCGGACATAGACATGCGGCCCAGTGTCGGCGTCGACCGGCACCAGGTAGAAAAAGAACTTCAGCATGCGCCAGTCGTCGAGGTCGAAATGGTATTTGCCGAGCGAGGCCATGTTCTTGTCGGCGTCCGAGACGCCACCGGTCGGAAAGCTCCACCAGACGCGGGTCGTGATCAGCTTGGCCTGGCTGCCGAGATAGTGCGCTGCGATATCGAGAAGCAGCGGATCGCGCTGCACGGCGACCGCAGCGTTGCAGTCGAGGACCCGTTCGAAATAGTGACCGCTGAGCAGCGGGCGGCCGAAATGCTTTTCGGCATCGGCGTGTTTTTCGGGCAGGAATTCCAGCCGGCGGTCGAAATTGCCGAAGCATGGCGTGCGCTCGGCGAAGCGGGCGATCTCCTCATGGATGGCGGCCGGCAGCATCAGGCCCGAATAGAGCCCCTCGGTGCGCAGCGCGCCGACGACGGCATCGCGGTCGACGCCGGCGAACATCGTTTCACCGACATTGCGCGCCGGCGGAACGGGCTTTGCACCGCGCCAGTGCAGCCGCCGCGCCGGCATGGTGCGGGCCAGCATGAACATCGGCAGCCATGCCGGATTCTCGCGAAGGTCGGAAAGATAGGTCGGGATGCGGGCGGCGATGCGGCGCAGCGTGCCGCCGTTTCGTGCGATCGCCTCGAGGCTTGCAGCGCCGGACTTGTCAGGGCTTGAAAGGGTCATCGGGGTCCTCAAAATGTCGATGGAACAGCATCGACGTTAGTCGTCGCCGCTCCGGCACACCCCAAACCCTATTCGCCCATATCGCCGGGAATGGTAACCCCCGGCCAGATTTTGTGCAATGCACAATAAACGACGACCCGCCAGAAAATGTGCTTGGGCGGAGTTCCCATAACCGGGACGGTAAGCTGTCACTTCCGCGGCGCGACCCAGATCTCGGCGTGGAGCCTCCTGGTCGCCAGGCCGCGGGCGATCGCTTCGGCGCTGCGGGCATTCTTCGACAGCGCGGCGGCCTGACGCTTGCTGATCACCAGGCCTTCGGCGAGAGCGCGATTTCCGGCAAAGACGCGCGACAGGAACGGCGCGCGGCTGCCGCGTGCCCGCGAGAACCGCGCCGCCATGGTTTGCCTCGCCGTATGGGCGACGACCTCGTCGATCCAGCCCTCTCCCAGCCGCGCTCCCGGTTCGAGCAAAAGCAGCCAGTCGCCCTTGGCCTGCCTGATGCCGGCGGCGATGCCGCCGCTGACATAGTGGCAGCCGGCATGTTCGGCGACGCGGTGCGTCTGATCGGTCGAGCCGGTGTCGCAGACGAGAACGTCGCGCACCACGCCTTCGACCGCGCCGCCGATCAGCGAGGCGAGCGTGCGGGCAAGGCCCTCCTCGTCATTCAGGGTTTCGATCAGGACGCTGAGCATGTTTAGCCGAATAGCGGAAAGCGGTGGGCAGCGCCAGTTTTTGCGGCGCGCCGCGAGAAAGTTCTTGCTTTGTTCTCATCAATGCGATAGGAATACATTCATGAGCAGAGCGATTCGACAGCGGGCGGACAGTCCCTGGGAAAGGGCCAAAATGGAACAGATCGTGCGTGCCGACATTGCCGCCTTCGGCGCTGGCAGGGCCGAGATGGCGAATGCGATGATCGAGCAGAGCGGCATGCGCGTCCGTCCCGACCGCAATCGCGGCAGGTCGGCGGGCATCAATCCGTCCGGCCGTTTCGAGCCGGTCAGCCGGCACGTGTTCGACGACGGCTGGAATTCGCTGGAGGAGCTGCCGCCCTTCAAGACCGAGGTACAGGTCGAGAAGCCGCGCACCATCATCACCCGCAACGAATCGCCCGATATCTCCTTCGACCGCTCGATCAATCCCTATCGCGGCTGCGAACATGGCTGCGTCTATTGTTTCGCGCGGCCGACGCACAGCTTCATGGGGCTGTCGCCGGGGCTGGATTTCGAATCGAAGCTGTTTGCCAAGCCGGATGCGGCGCGGCTGCTCGACAAGGAATTGTCCAGGGATAATTACCAGCCGCGCACCATCGCCATCGGCACCAACACCGATCCCTATCAGCCGATCGAGAAGCAATACCGGATCATGCGCGAGATCCTCGAAGTGCTGGAGGCGCGCGGGCACCCGGTCGGCATCGTCACCAAATCGGCGCTGGTGACGCGTGACATCGACATTCTGTCGCGCATGGCCGAACGCGGGCTGGCCAAGGTGGCGTTGTCGGTGACGACGCTCGACCGCATGCTGGCGCGCACCATGGAGCCACGCGCGTCGATGCCGACCAAGCGGCTGGAGGCGATCAGGCAGCTTTCGGACGCCGGCATACCGGCCTCGGTGATGGTCGCGCCGATCATCCCCGGACTGACCGACCCGGAAATGGAGCGCATCCTCGATTCGGCGCAGGCAGCGGGCGCGCGTGAAGCCGGCTATGTGCTGCTGCGCCTGCCGCTGGAGGTCGCGCCAATCTTCAAGGACTGGCTGCTGCGCCATTATCCCGACCGCTATCGCCACGTCATGTCGCTGATCCGGTCGATGCGCGACGGCAAGGACTACGATTCGGAATGGGGCAAGCGCATGAAAGGCTCCGGCCCGTATGCCTGGCAGATCGGCCGGCGCTTCGAGATCGCCGCCAAACGGCTCGGCCTCAATGCCGAGCGGCGCTCGCTCAGGACCGACCAGTTCGTCCCCGCCGCCAAGGCGACCGAGCAGCTGATGCTGCTGTGACAAAGCGTCTCGCGCCAGCCGCTTGAAGCGGCCGCAGCAGGCGAAAAATCCCGTCCGGCCTGTCTTGTCCCCGGGCTTGCAGACGGTAGCCCCTCCTGGTCCGGTGCCCCGCCCGACCCAGAGGGGACTTGCGGAGAATCGGAGCCGATGCGAACCTCGCCGCACCATGGCTCGCCCGCGTTCCGATTCTCCGCTTCTCTTCGAAATCGTCGAGAAACCCGACTTCTCGTTCGAGACGAGGGCGATGGCCGAAGGCCTTTGGCCGGTGGCGGGGATGGACGAGGCCGGCCGCGGCCCGCTCGCCGGGCCGGTGGTGGCGGCAGCGGTGGTGCTCGATCCCGCCAACATCCCCGACGGCCTCGACGATTCCAAGCGGCTGACGCATTTGCAGCGTGAGGCGCTGTTCCTGAAAATCCTCGGCTCCGCGCTCGCCGTATCGATGGCGTCGGTCAGCGCCGAAGGCATCGATGCCTCCAATATCCTCAAGGCCAGCCTGGAGGCGATGCGCCGTGCCGTGGCCGGCCTGTCAATCCGGCCGAAGCTGGCATTGGCCGACGGCCGCGACGTGCCGCCCGGCCTGCCCTGCGAGGGAAAAGCACTGATCAAGGGCGACCAGCGCTCGCAGTCGATCGCCGCAGCCTCGATCGTCGCCAAGGTGATGCGCGACCGCATGATGTGCGGCTGCGGCAGCCATCATGCGCATTACGGCTTCGAGCTGCATATGGGCTACGCCACTGTGCGCCATCGCACGGCGATCGATCTGCACGGGCCAGTGGCACGGCTGCACCGCGCCTCCTTCGCGCCGTTCCGGTTCGGCGGCACCGAGGTGCTCGAGGAAGAGGGTTTTTCGGGTTTGGATTGAGCGATTCGGCAAGGTGTGATCTCCCCCCTCGAGGGGGAGATGTCGCCAAAGGCGCCAGAGGGGGTCGGTACGTCCTGGCGCGACGCCATGCGGGACGAAAGAGAAGGCTGGCGCTTTACGCGCGGCGACCCCCTCTGGCCTGCCGGCCATCTCCCCCTCAAGGGGGGAGATTACGCGCTCGGCCGCTTTCGCTAACAAAAAAGCCGCCAGGTTTCCCGGGCGGCTTTCGATGAATTTCTCGACGAAGTCGCTTAATTCAGCTTCGACTTCAAATCCCGCAGCGAGGCGTTGAACAGGTCGGCGCCGGCCTTGGCGTCGATCTTGCCGGCCAGCAGCGCGCGCGCGGCCTCTACCGCGATATCGACGGCGCTGGCGCGCACTTCGCCGATTGCTTCGCGCTCGGCCTGGCCGATCTTCTGCTCGGCCAAGGCGGTACGCCGAGCGACATAGTCCTCGGTCTTCTTGTGCGCCTCGGCGGCAAGCATGTCGGCTTCACGCTTGGCGGCGGCAACGATGGCCGCGGCCTCCTGCTCGGCTTCCTTGCGCTTGCGCAGGTATTGGCCAAGCAGTTGCTGGGCCTCTTCGCGCAACCGGCGCGCTTCCTCGAGCTCGCTGCTGATCTTGTCGGCGCGGGCATCGAGCGCCTTGGCGATCATGCCCGGCACCTTGATGTAGATGGCAATGCCGAGGAAGATTACGAGGGCAACCGTTGCCCAAAGCGTCGCGAGAGATGTGGCGTCCATGATGCGCTCCTCACCCGGCCACGGATTTGACCGCGGCCGCGATTTCGGCCTTGCTAGCCTTGCCGCCGACAAGCGCCTCGACGATGGCCGAAGCGGTGTCCTCGGCGATCGTGCCGACTTCCTTCATGGCATTGGCCTTGATGGAAGATATGCGCGCCTCGGCCTCGCCAAGCTTCTGGTCAAGCGCTGCCTCGATCGTCTTGCGGGCAGCTTCGGCTTCCGCCTTGGCCGCATCGTTGGCCTGCTGGCCGATCGCATTGGCCTTGCCCTTGGCTTCCGCCAATTCCTGCTCATAGGCGGCAACGGCGGCATCGGCCTCGCTTTTCAGCCGGGCAGCATGATCGAGATCCTGCGTGATGCGGTCGTTGCGAACGTCGATGATGCCGCCGACGCGCGGCATCACTACCCGTTTCAAGAACAGGTAGAACAGCCCGAAAGTGATTGCCAGCCACAGCAGCTGTGACGGGTACGTCGCCGGATTGAATGGCGGAAACGTGCCGTGCGCCTCGGCGGGCACGCCGGTCCCAGCGCTGCCGCCTTCGACGGCGGGCGCGGACTCTTGCGCAAAGGCAGATGTCACGAACATGGGCTATCCCCGAAATTCAGGCCCGCCGCAGGATCGCGGCCGGCCTGTTCAATTCTTGCCAATGTTCAGCCGAACAAGCATTCAGCCGAACAGGGCGAGAAGCGCGATGAGAAGCGAGAAAATACCCAGCGCTTCGGTCACGGCGAAGCCGAAAATCAGACGGCCGAACTGGCCGTCGGCGGCCGACGGGTTGCGCAGCGCGCCCGCCAGATAGCTGCCGAAGATGTTGCCGAGGCCAATGCCCGCGCCGCCCATGCCGAGGCATGCGATGCCGGCGCCGATGTACTTTGCTGCTTCTGCGTCCATTTATTCAACTCCTTTGGATCTAAAATTCCGTTGCGATTCCATCCGGCGGCAATGCCGGAAACTCTAAATCAGTGCGAAGGGTGCAGGGCGTCGTTAAGATACATGCAGGTCAGCACGGCGAAGACGTAGGCCTGCAAAAGCGCCACGAGCAACTCCAGAGCCGTCAAAGCCACGGCCATCGCCAGCGGCAGGACCGAACCCGCAATGCCAAGCGTGCCGAGAGCGCTGAGGCTGACGACGAATCCCGAAAACACCTTCAGCGTGATGTGGCCGGCCAACATATTGGCGAACAGACGAACCGAGAGGCTGACCGGGCGCGAGACGAAGGAAATCACTTCGATCGGAACGACAAGCAACATCATCACGATGGGCACGCCTTTCGGCACGAACAGCTTCAGGAAGCCGAGACCGTGCTTCATGAAGCCGTAGACGATCACGGTTCCGATCACCAGCGCAGCGAGGCCGAAGGTGACGATGATGTGGCTGGTGACGGTGAAGAAATAAGGGAACAGGCCAAGCAGGTTGGCGACAAGCACGAACATGAACAGCGAGAACACGAAGGGGAAGAACTTCATGCCTTGCGTGCCCGCGGCGTCCCTCAGCATATTGCCGACAAATTCATAGGCCATTTCCGAGACCGACTGAAGGCGGCCCGGAACCAGGCTGCGGCTCGACGTGCTGAGGTAGAGAAACGCCGATGCGACAGCAACCGTCGCAAGCATGAACAGAGCCGAATTGGTGAAAGACAAGTCGTAGCCGCCGATGTGAATCGGAATGATCGGATGGATCTGGAACTGGTGGATCGGATCGACCTTGTCAGCAGCCACTTTAAATCCCCATCAAAGCCGCAGACGGCTTCAGCATTCTGTTCAATGCGCCGGCATGCGGCGCCTCAATTCATTCTTTCGGATCGCGCGGTTTGTCGCCCGTTCCGAATTCCGACACAAGCCCGGCTGAACGCAGGACGTTGAGCACGCCGGCGCCAAAACCCAGCAGCAGCCCGACTATCAGACCCCATGGCGATGTCCCCGCCACGCGATCGATAAACCAGCCGAGAGCCGCACCGACCACTATCCCGGCGATGAACTCGCTGGACAGCTTGAGCGCCTGGCCGTACCCGGCCACACTGCCCGTTTTCGCGTCGTCTTTCCCCTCGAGCCGGTCCGGCCGCCTTGTCGCAAGCGATGCTTCAAGGTCGCGCCGGCGGCGCTCAAGATCGTCGTCGCGGATGTCGGCTTCATGCTGCTTGCCGCGGCCGGTTTTGCCGGTTCCGTCTGGCCCATTCTTGTCGGCCACGCAACCCCCCTGCCCGGTCAGACCGTCACCGTCCGTCCGCTTCTTAAAGTCGCCGGCAACATAGTTAGAGGGTCCGCGCCCGTCAAGCCACGGGCGGACGTTCAAGCTCAAGTATTTTATCGTTATAAATCAGTTACTTGCCTGGGTGCGACATCGTGCCCGACACAGTCTCTGGCGGGCCGTGGCCGAATCCCCGCGGCGATGCGTCTTCGATCGGCCGCTCTCGCGGGAAAGACGCAAGGGCTGCCCGAGCGCTCAGCTCCAGCCGCCACCATAGGTGCGGTAGAAGATGTGCAGGCCGATCCTGGTCATTTTCTGCATCGTCCGCGCCCAGCCCGGATGGACGTAGTTGGCGTAATAATGGGTCGACGAGCCGACTTCGGGAATGAAGATCTTGCCGGCTGTGACGGCAATGGCGACATCCTGTGCGGTCTGGTAGGCGGCGGCGTTGTCGATGCGCTTCTTCCTGCCGTCGCAGGCAAAGGAAAATTGGCAGCGGTTGAACCAGTTGTCGTTCTGGTAGACGACGCCGCAGATCGAGTTCGGATAGGTCGGGTTGCGGACGCGGTTGAGGATGACCTGAGCGACGGCGGCCTGGCCACGCACAGATTCGCCGCGCGCCTCGAAATAGATGCCGTTGGCGAGACAGGCCTGCTCCGGCTTGGAAAAGACGCTCGCCGGCAGCGGCGTCTGCATCCAAGAATGGTCGCCCTTGCTCAGCGGCGGAATGAAGCGACCGTCGTTTGGGTCCTCGTCCTGCAGCAAGGCCTCGAAGGGTGACGCCTGTGCATAATCGGGAGCCGACGAGGCGTAGGCGGTCGCCAGCACGTCAGGATGATCGTTGTTGACCAGCGCGGCAAGCATCGCCGGCACGCCGGGATCCGGCTTCTTGTCGATGCGCGTGTGGAAGGCGGCGGCGATCTGGATTTCCTTGCCTTTGATCTCGGGCTTGGCGAAAGCCATCCTCAGGCCGCTGTCCATGCTTGGGCGGAGCAGCGAAGAGGTGCGCTCGAAGATCGAGCCGGCGTTGAAGTTCTTCGGCGGCGAGACGGGCGAGACCTGGATGATGCGGCCCTTCTTGTCGGCACGCGTGATGCGGTTCTCGTCCGGCGTCGTGCCGGCGATGCTGCCCTTGCCGCGAAACGAAACGGCGCCGATGCCGGGCAGTTGGACGCCGGAGCCGGAGAGCGAGCCGGTGCTGCTGGAATCGAGGAAGGGCATTTCGGCGGCGTGAACGGAGCCGGCGACGGATTTCTCGACATAGGCGTTCCAGCGGACGCTCGGCGCCTCCAGGCCGGAGACCAGGCTGGTCATGTCCTGATAGGCAGCGACCGTCGGAAAGCCGATCCAGATGCCAAGGCCAATAACGAGGGGAGGCAGGAAGGAACGCTTTTTCTCACCGGCGGCGGCGACAAGCCGCGTCAAAACACGTCGATGCACGGAACTCTCCAGAAACGCGACGGACCCCACTGGAGAGCTACAATGATGCATTAACCTTGATGGGGCGTTAACAGCTTAGAACGTTGTTTTCCCATCTCGTGTCGAAGTCAGGCGCTTTTGCGGCCATCGCTTGACGGAAGAAAGATCGGCCAGGCGATCAGCGCGCAAATAGCCGCACCCAGCCAGACGCCTGCCCACGAGCAGAGCACGAGAAGCCCCGGAATGGCGATCGGCACCAGGAAGAAGGCAATGAAGACCAGACTGTTGGCAAGGCCGAGCGCCGTTCCGGCCTGGCTTGCGCCGGCCAGCGTCGCAAGCTCGGTGTAGGCGACGCCGTGCCAGGAGGAGACGCAGATGCCGGCCACGACCAGCACCGCAACGATCGCCGGCGACAGCATCGGCGCTTGGCCTGACAAGAATTGGGCCGAAAACAAGACGAGCGCCGCAAGCACGGCGAAGGCGGCCACGCTCAGCATGCTGCACAGACGCAGGAACGACCGGCGGTTGCCGTGACGGTCGGTGTAGCGGCCGCTCCAGACGCGCATGACCATGGCGCCGACCTGCACGGCAGCCAGGCTGGCGCTGATAACGGCTGTTCCCATGCCGGCGAAATCATGCAGGAACACGGAAGCAAATGTAAGCACCGCCACCTGCGGAAAGCAAAGCAGGCCGATGGCTGTTGCGATGCGCCAGACGGCCGGGTTGCGCAGCGGCGCCGGGCCGGCCGACAATGCCATGCTGCCCGAATTGGCATCGTCATGCGCCGGCGGCTGATGCAGCCAGCGCCAGGCGAGCGAGGTCGAGACCGCGGATGCAGCCGCCAGAAGTCCGAAGACCGCCGTGAAGCCATGGGCTGAAGCGAGCGACGGCAGCACGAGCGCGCCAAGCCCGCCGCCAAGCGGCACCGCCGTCTGTCTGATGCTCATGGCAAAGCCGCGCTCGCCTTCGCCGAACCAGGCCATGATGGCGCGGCCGCTGGAGCCGTTGACGCTGCCGCCGAGCAATCCGGTGACCAGCAGGGCAGCGGCGAGAAGCGCGATGCCGGGAATATGGGCCGGTGACGGCACGACCAGCGCGGCCATGACAAGCAGCCAAACCGCGGTTGCGCCGAGCCCCGTCAGCAGCACGCGGCGGTCGCCCCAGCGATCGGTCAGCAGCCCCCACGGCAATTCGCTCAGCGCCACGCCCAGGCCGAGAAGGCCAAGCGCCAGGCCGAGGTCGCCATTGGAGAGATGATAGCCCGAGCGCAGGAACACCGCCGTCGCCGGAATGCCGGAGAAGGTCGCCGAAAAGCAGGCATTGGCGGCGACGCCGATGCCCAGCACCTTCCAGCGATGATTGGCTCGAAGTGCCGCCGCTTCTGACGGGGCGGCAACGGCGGCCGGGCGAAGCGGTTTGCAATCTGCTCGTGTGGCGACAGCGGACATGGTTCAGCTCCTGCATGGGTCGGCTGCATTCGGTCTTGACGCGCTCTCTCTACCGCCATAGCTTCGTACTGAATATCAGGAAGTTTTTGACGTAATGTCCCGAATATCAGGATTATTGGCATGCGACGCGTGACATTCGATCTCGAAGTCCTGCGCAGCTTCGTCACCGGCATGGAGCTGGGCAGCTTCGCCAAGGCCGCCGACCGGCTCGGCCGCTCGACCTCGGCAATCAGTGCGCAATTGAAGAAGCTGGAGGACCAGGCGGCGACGCCGATCTTCCGCAAATCTGGGCGTGGCCTGGCGCTGACGGACGCGGGCGAGACCATGCTCGGCTACGCGCGGCGGCTGATCGAGCTCAATGACGAGGCCGCCTCCGCCATCCACGATGTCGAGCTGGAGGGTTGGGTGCGGCTTGGGCTGCAGGAGGATTTCGGCGAGGCGGTGCTGCCGGAGGTGCTCGGGCGCTTCGCCCGCGCCCATCCCAAGGTCAAGATCGAGGCCAGGATCGCACGCAGCCATGAGCTTGCCGAACGGATCATTTCGGGCAGCCTCGATATCGCGCTTGCCTGGCACAATGGCGCGACGCTGCCCTACAGCCGGCATGTCGCCGACGTCCAGATGCGCTGGATCGGCCCGGCAAAACAGATCGAGACCAGCCTGCGCGATGGCGAGGCGTTGCCGCTGGTGGCGCTCGAAGCGCCGTGCCTGCTGCGCAGCGTGGCGACCGAAACGCTCGACCGCGCCGGACTGGCATGGCGGATGGCCTTCTCCAGCCCGAGCCTTGGCGGCATCTGGGCAGCCGTCGCCGCCGGGCTCGGACTGACGATCCGCACCGATATCGGCCTGCCGGCCACCGTCAGGGCGATGACGCCGGAGATCGCCGGGCTGCCCGCCTTGCCCAAGATGGCGCTGTTCCTGCATCGCAAGGAGGCCGAGCCCGACGCGGTCGCGGCGCGGCTTGGCGACATCCTGCTGCAGGCAGCGCTGGAAGCGTTGCCGCAAGGTGCGCGGATGGATGAGGGGCTGAGAGACGTCGCTTAGGTTTCGACAAGACAGTTTTGAGGCGACGTCGCAAGACTTCCGAAGGCACAGCGATCCAGAACCGCACATCCTGCGTCGAATTTCTTCACACCCCCCTCTGTCCTGCCGGACATCTCCCCCTCAAGGGGGGAGATTGGCAGCTTCGTTCTTGGCACCTTTCTTGCAACGTTAGAGATTGGCGAAGGCATTCGCGAAATCCAATCTCCCCCCTTGCGGGGGAGATGTCCGGCAGGACAGAGGGGGTGCTGTCCCGCCAGCGTTAGCAAAGATCCTGCACCGCAACGACGCTCTTGCGTTACTCCCGAGCCGAGCGCAGGCGCAGCGCCCCTGAAAGCTCCCCTCAGTGGCGCTTCTTGGCCCTGCCGGCGAACGGGTTGTCCGAGGTGCGCAAGGCGATGCGGATCGGCACGCCGGGCATGTCGAAAGCCTCGCGCAGGCTGTTCGAGAGATAGCGGACATAGGATTGCGGCATCGCATCGGGGCGAGAGCAGGAGACGACGAAGCCCGGCGGCCGCGTCTTGGCCTGCGTGACATATTTGATCTTCAGCCGACGCCCGTCATCGGCGAGCGGTCTCTTGCTTCAATGAGGTTTTTCGGTGGCGTGCTGCGGTCAGGGGCTAATTCCCCGAGGGCCCCGGCGTAGCTGAATCTGGCGGGTACCGCAGCATTTCTTGAACTTCATACCTGAACCGCAAGGACATTGATCATTGCCGCCGCGTTGCAGCCGGCCGACCAGGGGCAGCAGCGCTGCGGAAGGCAGGAGCGCTGCCGCAAGGGCAGCCAACTTGGCCGAGATCCCCGGTACGACGAGGCGACGACCGGATTTGAACCCTCGCCACGCCCGTTCAGCCACATACTCCGGATCCACCTTGGGCAAGATGTTGAAGAGCACCGTCTGATTGGCGCCTGACCTTGCGAGAAACTCCGTCGACACCGGGCCTGGTGCAACGCATGTGACCGTCACACCGGTTCGGCGCAATTCCTGGTGAAGCGCCTCTGAGAAGAAGCGCACGAAAGCTTTGCTAGCGAAGTACAGAGCCATATAAGGCCCGGGAACGAACCCGGCCACGGAACTGAGATTGAGCACCCCGCCCCGTCGGCGCGCCACCATTCCCGGCAGAAAATGGAGGGTCAGTTCTGTGAGGGAATGTATGTTGAGATCGATGATGCCGAGTTGACCATCAATAGGCAGCGCCGTCGTCGCGCCCCGCAGGCCATAGCCGGCGCTGTTGACCAGGACATCACAGACCAGGCCGTGTGCGGACAGGAAGCCCTCCAGGCGCGTTGGCGCATCGCCTGCCACGAGATCCAACTCGAGCGTGAATGCCTCGCCACCCCTCTCCCGAACCTCAGACGCCGCAGCGGCCAAACCCTCGGGCGAGCGGGCAACCAGCACAACCGCACCGCGCTCCCGTGCAGCGACGCTCGCAATTGCCCGGCCAATTCCACCCGAGCCGCCAATCACGACGACGGCTGGCCGGAATTCACAGCGCGAAATCATGTCGCGTTCCTCTGTCCTGCAGGAGCGGCAACACTTTGATCGAGCAGCATCACTTCATTGGCGACAATGCCGTTCAGGATCTTTTCGAATCTCTCCAGTGCTCGTGCAACGTTCGCTCCATCCATGACCCGGTGATCGTAGTGGATGCGGACATTCACCGATCCGTCTTTGCCGATGGGACCGTAGTTGAGAAGCGTGGTCAATGGTGTCAGCGGGTTGAGTGATTCCGCACCGAGACCAGAATAGACGGACAGTTGGAAGGTACCGAAGTAATTTGACCTTTGCCGGGCGATGTTCAACCCTAGCCACATAAGCAGCCACCTGACTGGCGCGGGCGCACCTGCCATGCGCAAGGCACGCCGGAACTCCGGGACCTCCAGGATCGGCCGTGATCGAGCCGCGTGGATGGATCCCTCAAGTTCCGTGATGGAGTAGCGCTCCGGGCGCTTGATGCAGCTCAGCAGAACGGCCGGCTCGCCATCATATTCGCGCTCGTGGGCAATCGAGGCTACGCTTGCCGGATACTCGTAAAGCTGCGGCCAGGGCAACTTGACATAGGCGCGCCGCAGCTCCGGCATCTCTAGGGCGAGAAGCGCATATCCTTTCAGGAAGATCGCGGTCCACGAGGGCCTGGCCTGCTGCGCCATCCTAGCCCTTACGAGTGGGCCGAGGTTCATCTGACGCTGCACCGCGACCCGTGGCACGCCGATCGAAAACCTCATCAGATCGCCAACAAGGCGCCGGGGCGCGGAAAGCTTGAGGGCTCGGCCTCGCATCAAACGTACCTCTAATAAAGATAAGGGAATATTCGCTTGGTCTTTTCCATATAGGCACGGTATTGCGGACCGAAATTCTCCAGCATCATACGCTCTTCCTCGTCCACTCTCAGCAGGAAAAGGACTGCGAACCCAATCAAACCCGATATGCCCGCAATCCAGTTCGGCAGCAGAAAGACCTGGCCGAGCCCCATAAGCAGGAAAGAGGTGTACATAGGGTGACGGACCAAGGCGTATGGCCCGGCGCTGACCAGTTCATGCCGTTCGCGGATCTCCAGCGTAATCGACCAGTTCCGGCCAAGTTCCTTGTGGGACCTGCGAAAAACCCATAGCGCGGAGCAGAAGATGATTGTGCCGAGAGCCACGGCCCACGCGCTGGCCGGGTGGTCAGCCGCTGCGGGCATACCGGTGACAACATAGAAGGCAGGCAGGATTGCGAGGCCAAACAGAGCAGATGCAAGCCCGACGATGTCGGAACGTGAGCGGTAGCCAGTTACAATTCGCACGCGCCTTGCCCGGCGCTCGAAGGGATACCGGATCACGTACCAAGCAACGATGCCGATTACCCAAATGACCTCGCCAAGTGAGGCTGCCGCAATGCTCACTTCAGGTCACCAGCGCCCTTTCTGCGATCGCGACTGTAGCAGCTGCCCCTGAGTATGGCCAGTTCACCCATCGCCTCGATTTCGTCACCGGCCGACCTTCAGGCGCAGCGATCCTCTCCGAGTTAGTCCGCAGACGCGAAAGCCGGAGGGGCAGTACCGATCGCATTCGGTCCCATTCATCCCTCGAATCTTGGTTATGTATTCATCTCCCGAAGCTCGGTTATGAATTGTTGCGGCCGGAGCTGAATGGCGGGAGTCTTATATCCCATGGAATGAGCGATGTCCGCCACGAAGCCGTTGCAGTTCAAGACCGTCGCCTGCCAGACATGCGAGCTCGCCTGCAGCTTGCGGATGTAGGCAACGACTTTGTCGTATTCGGCCCGGGTCAATATGATTTGCCAGCTTGCGGATCTGTATGGTTCTTCCAGATCACCGTCGCTCCACCCGGTTTCGGCTGGCACCGGCACGATATGGCCCAGAACATAGGGAACCGCACTGTTCGAAGCCGGGTGAAGGCCCGCGACTTGGGGATCGATCATTCTCCCGGCCCGGTCCAGGCGCCCAAAAACTGCGTAGGTGTGGCCGTAGCTTAGGGCGTAGCGGGAGCGGAACTCGATGAAGTACCGCTCGTCGTTTTTTTGAGGCGCAGCTCCGCCATTGGCATAAGATACGAAATTCGGCTGGGGCGGCAGGTCTTTCGTCTGACATGCCGCTGCCGGGAGGGCCACCAACGCCACAAGCAAGAGACGGCTACTTACAAGCGTCATCGCCGCGTCCATTCCCGAACTTCACGAAGCACAGACCTAATAACGGCCTATGCCCGCCAACCGCGCCGTATGCTATGAAGCCGGCCAAAGCCCCGGCTGCGTATGTATGGGGAAGGGCTTGGCACCCCTTCCCCATACAAGCCGGTCCTTACTTAATCACTGGTTCCTCTACCGGAGCGGGTGCCGGAGCCTTACCCTTTCCTTTGCCGATCCAGTCGTTCGCGCAGCCGCTCAGGCTGGCAACGGCGAGCACAGTAACCATTGCAATCAATATCCTGTTCATCAAGCAATCCTTTCCCCGGGGGCGGAATAGCCTATAGAATCGCCACAACTAGAACGATATGCAGCCCCACCAAGTTAGCTGCGATCTACACCAACGCCTAGTGCAGAAATGACACAGTTGGCACCCGGTTGCCGGCGGCACCTTTGCGGTGACGTGCTGGCAGGGTTCACCATCCAACGGAGATCAAGCCTGCCCACCATCAAACAACCACCACCGTCGTGCCCAAAGGAGTACGGTCGTAGAGGTCAATGACGTCGTCATTTATCATACGGATGCACCCGTTCGATACCGCTGTGCCTATCGTCCATGGCTCGTTTGTACCATGTATCCGGAAGTGGGTGTCGTGCCCGTCGCGATAGAGATAAAGGGCACGCGCACCAAGCGGGTTGTTTGGTCCGCCAGGGACCCCCCCTGCATACTGCACCAGGCGCGGCTTGCGCTTCATCATGCTGGCGGTGGGTGTCCACGACGGCCAGTCCGCCTTGCGGCCGACGGTCGCTGTACCCTTGAACGAAAGTCCCTGCTCGCCGACGCCGACGCCGTAGCGCGTCGCCCACCCGTCCGTCTCGACGGCATAGAGAAAACGTTGCGAAGTATCGACGACGATTGTTCCGGCCGGCTCGTTTCCGTCGTACCGCACATGCTGCCGTCGGTAACGAGGATTCAGGCCACGCCTTGGTCCGAACGCGGATGAAATCGACGTACATCCGGAGACCATCAGAGCCAGACTACCCAGCACGAGCCCCCGGCGCGCAATGTGGTGTTCTTCCATTTCTACCTGCTAGGAAACTGGTCATCTACCGCCGCCCTCGTCTCTACCATTCCAAGGGCTGCGGGCCAAGTCTCGCTGTGTGGTGGCAAAAATGAATTCACAGGATTGACAAGCGAATTGGAGCGAAACTTCTTGCGATAACCGTCTGCCTCTGTTTCGGTTATGTCAAAATGGGCATAGGACAGAGACGATGAAGCCTGACTTCCATAGTAAAGTCGCGATTGTGACCGGCGCAGGCTCCGGAATAGGAGCCGCTGTTTCACGGCAACTCGCGCAAGGAGGAGCCGAGGTTGTTGTCGCCGACCTTGACGCCGAGGCCGCGCAGTGCAAAGCCGCCGAAATAAGCTCGCAAGGAGGCAGGGCCTACGACTTTGCGGTAGATGTCACGGATGCAGCAGCCGTGGAAAAGCTGATCGAGTTCACTGTCCAGAAATGCGGCGGACTGGATATGGCGGTAAACAATGCAGGTATCGACGGCGTTCGAAAAGCAACGGCAGACTATCCGCTCGACAACTGGCACAAGCTGATAAACGTCAATCTTAATGGCGTTTTCTACAGCATGAAGTACGAAATCGCCGCGATGCTGGATCGAGGCGGAGGCGCCATCGTGAACATGTCCTCCGTTCTCGGTTCCGTCGGCTTGCCAACTGCGTCCGCATACACGGCAGCGAAACACGGAGTCGTTGGACTAACCAAAGTTGCGGCGATCGAATATGCCAGGATGGGCATCCGGATCAATGTAGTCGGCCCCGGCTGGATCGAAACGCCTCTTTTATCGGAGCAAATGGAGGCATTAGCCAGCCGGCGCATGGCAGGTCTTCAGCCGATGGGCAGGCGCGGGAAACCGGAAGAGGTAGCGGCTCTTGTATGCTTCCTCTTGTCCGACCAGGCCAGCTTTATCACTGGGAGCTACCATCTGGTGGACGGAGCTTACACCGCCCATTAGGTGCAGAGGCTGCCCCCACTCGCGCCGGCCACCGTCAGGGCGATGACGCCGGAGATCGCCGGGCTGCCCGCACTGCCTGAGATGGGCCTGTTGCCGCATCGCAAGGAAGGCCGAGCCAGACCCGGTGGCGGCGCGACTTGCCGACATCCTGCTGCAGGTGTCGGTGGAATCGCCTTCCCGAAAATGTGCAGGCGCTGCCCGCGAGCGGCCTGCGGAGCGTAGCCTGATGCTGGCGCCCAGAAGACGCGCAGCTCAGCGGCGCTTCTTCGCCCTGCCGGCGAACGGGTTGTCCGAGGTGCGCAAGGCGATGCGGATCGGCACGCCGGGCATGTCGAAAGCCTCGCGCAGGCTGTTCGAGAGATAGCGGACGTAGGATTGCGGCATCGCATCCGGCCGTGAGCAGGAGACGACGAAGCCCGGCGGCCGCGTCTTGGCCTGCGTGACATATTTGATCTTCAGCCGACGCCCGGCGACAGCGGGCGGCGGATGATGCGCCAGGATGCCTTCCAGCCAGCGGTTGAGCTTGCCGGTCGACACACGGCTGTTCCAAACTCGATGCGTCCGGATGACGGCATCCATCAGCTTGTCGAGGCCACGCCCGGTCTCGGCCGACACCGGCACCGCCTGCATACCGCGCGCCTGGGGAAGAAGCCGCTCGGTTTTTTCGCGCAGCTCGGCCAGCAGCTCCTGGGGATGGTCGACAAGATCCCATTTGTTGAAGGCGATCACCGGGGCACGGCCCTCGCGGATGATCAGGTCGGCGATCTGCAGATCCTGCTTCTCGAAGGGAATGGTGGCGTCGAGCACGATGATGACGATCTCGGCAAAGCGGATGGCGCGCAAGCCGTCCTGCACCGACATCACTTCGAGCTTTTCGTGGATCCTGGCCTTGCGGCGCATGCCGGCGGTGTCGAACAATTTTAAGCGGCGGCCATGCCAGTCCCAGTCGACCGAGATGGAATCGCGAGTGATGCCGGCCTCAGGGCCGGTCAACAACCGCTCCTCGCCGATTAGCGCGTTGATCAGCGTCGACTTGCCGGCGTTGGGGCGGCCGACGACGGCGATGCGCATCGGTTTGGTGTCGTCATAGCTCGGCTCTGCGTCCGGGTCGGTAACATCCTCGCCGATCAGCACCTCGCTGGCGGCGACCTCCTCCTCGCCGGCCTCTTCGTCCTCGCCGAAGGCGCGCGCCTCGCCCAGTGCCGCGATCACCGCGTCGCGCAAATCGGGCAGGCCCTGGCCGTGTTCGGCCGAGACCGGGATCGGTTCGCCAAGGCCGAGCTCCCAGGCCTCCAGCATGCCGCCCTGGGCGCCGCGCGCCTCGGCCTTGTTGGCGACGACGACAACCGGCTTGCCGGACTTGCGCACGATCTCGGCGAAGGTCTTGTCGTCGGGCATCAGCCCGGACTTGGCATCGATCGTGAAAAAGATCAGGTCGGCTTCGCGGATGGCGATCTCGGTCTGGGCGCGCATGCGGCCGGGCAGCGTCGAGGCGGCCGCATCCTCGAAGCCGGCGGTGTCGATGACGTCGAAATGCAGATCGTAGAGTTTTGCGGCATGGACGCGGCGATCGCGGGTGACGCCGGGCGTATCGTCGACAAGCGCCAGCTTCCTTCCCACCAGCCGATTGAAAAGGGTCGATTTGCCGACGTTAGGCCGGCCGATGATGGCGACTTTGAAGGTCATGGACTATTACGACACGCCGCCCGAGCCGCGGATCAGCTCGGACATCAATGTCGCCCGCTCGCGCGTGTTGCGCGGGGCGCCGTCATCCGCGGCGATCTGGTCGAACAGCTTCAATGCATCCGCCGCCTTGCCTTCCTTCCAGGCGGCAAGGCCAAGCGCCTCGCGCGCCGTATGGCGCAGCGTGTTGGTGTCGGCGGTGAGCGCCTCGACGCGGCTGGAGACATCGGCGAAAGAGCCGTGGTCGACCAGAAGCAGCGCTGCCCGGAGACGAGCCATGTCGCGAATGCCGGAGGGGATCTTGGTGTCGGCGGCGACCTCGTCGAAATCCTTGACGGCGGCGTCGACGTCGCCCTTGTCCGCCTTGACGGTTGCGGCGCGCATGCGGGCGAGCAGCGGATAGGCGCCGTAGCCGTCCTTCTCCAACGCCTCCAGAGCGGCAAGCGCCTCGTCGTTCTTGCCGTCATTGGCAAGCTTCAGCGCCTGCGAGAAGGCATCGCCCGAGCGGTTGGCGCGGGTCTCGTCCCAATAGCGGTAGCCGACGACAGCGGCAGTGCCGAGCACCACCAGCACGGCCAGCACGAGCAAGGCGGGACCGAAACGATCCCACAGCGCATGCGCCTGGTCGCGACGAATCTCTTCGTTGACTTCGCGGATAAAACTGTCGTCCGACATGGATCAAAACCATTCATGCCCTGGCCGGGGCGGTTGATGAGCCCGCGTTTTAGCGAAATTTTGCCGGCATGGAAGGGGTTCGGAAGGAAAATCGCCTATTCACGAGGCAGTCGCCGCCAAGGGCGGCCGTACAGGTCGATCGTACCCGTGCCATATTTCGCCGGTAGGCGGTGCTTCTACATTCCTTGACCCGGTCAGATGCCTTTGCCCCGTTTGTCCCGCGTTGTTGCGTTTTCCATTGCCGTGTTTGCTGCCGGCGCGGCTTGCGCCGACCCGCCGGCGCCGCCGGCAAAACCGAAGCAGATCGTCATCATCTCATTCGACAGCGCCCGCGACATTTCGCAGTGGCAGCGCAGCCGGGCGCTGGCCGCACGCACGGGTGCGCATTTCACCTATTTTGTCTCCTGCGTGTTCCTGCTGTCGCCCGAGACGCGTATGGAATACACCGCGCCCGGCAAGACAGAAGGCAAATCGAATATCGGCTTTGCCGCCTCCAAACAGGAAGTCGCCGAGCGGCTCGAGCAGATCAATCTTGCCGCCTCGGAAGGCCACGACATCGGCAGCCATGGCTGCGGTCATTTCGACGGCAAGGACTGGAGCAAAGCCGACTGGCTAAGCGAGTTCGGCTCGTTCAAGCATGTTCTCGAAAACGCCTATTCGATCAACGGCATTGCACCCGAACCAAAGGGCTGGCGCGATTTCGCAGGCAAGGCAGTGGTCGGTTTCCGCGCGCCTTATCTGTCGGCAAACAAGGCGCTCTACGAGGCGCTGCCTGCGGCCGGTTTCCTGCTCGACGCAAGCGGCGTCTCGCGTGGGCCGGTCGAGCCGCCGACCGTCAGCGGCATCACGCGTTTTTCGCTGCCGCAGATCCCGGAAGGGCCGAGCTCAAGGCGGGTGATCGCCATGGACTACAATCTCTATGTCAGACATTCCGGCGGCTTCGAGCGGCCGAGCATGGCGGAGGAGTTCACTGACCGGACCTATCACGCGTTCCGCGCCGCCTTCGATGCGCAATACCGGGGCAAGCGCATTCCGCTTGAGCTCGGCTTCCACTTCACGCTGATGAACGACGGCGCCTACTGGAACGCGCTGGAACGCTTTGCCGGCGAGGTCTGCATCAAAGCGGACGTCGAGTGCATCAGTTTTCACGATTATGTTTCGCGGCGAGGCGAAAGGCAGGCGGCGGTGGGCGGCTGAGCCGCAAGCGCCCGCCGCCCGCCAGTCTTAGCTTGCCGGCTGGTCCTCAGGACGCAGCCCGGCTTGTTCCCGTTCTAGATAGTGCTGATCGATCACCGGCAGCGGCTCGCCCTTGATCGTGGCTTCGAACGCTCGCAGCCGCTTGTGGACTGACAAGAGCTCAACGATCGTTGACCAGGAATTAACAAGATATTGGAACGAGCTGGTCACTTGGCTGAACGCGGAATTGACCTGGTTGACGAGACCCAACGTCAAGGTTCCGGCGACCAACGAAGGAGTCATCAAAAAAAGAGGGAATATGGTATTTAGTTGCAAGTAGAGATAGCGGACCACATTGAAATAGACGTAGTGGAAATAGAGCCGGAAGTAGTTCTGGCGCACATTTCCGAACAATTCGGAAACGGTCGGCGGCTGCGCTCGGGACTGATCGTCCTCACCATAAACAAGTTCCTTGCGGTAAGCGGCTTCGACGCGCTGGTTGCGAAACTGCAAGCCGGGCAGCTTTATGCCGGCGGTGGCAATGCATACCGTCCCAAACATCGCCCAGAAGATCGCAGCCAAAACCAACGGCTGCGGCACCTGACCGATGAAAGGCAATGCCGTAATGTGCTTTGAGTAGGCAAGCAAAATCGGCATGAAGGCGATCAAAGTCATTATCGAATCAATAAAGCTGGTCCCAAGATCTTCCATGATCTTTGAAAAGCGCATCGTGTCTTCCTGCACGCGCTGGGAAGCTCCCTCGATGCTCCGCACCCTAGGCCAATAGGACATGTAGTAGTCGTTCATCGCTGTCCGCCAGCGAAACACCCAATGGCTTACAAAGAAATTTGTCAGAACGTAAACAGTAACAGCCACCAGAGCGATGCCGAGGAAAGTTATTAACTGCGCATAAACATCATACTCTGTCGCCTTCACACTTTTGCTCACAATGCCCTGGATCAGATCCCAGAACGGCCCGTACCAGGCATTGATCGCTACACTCACCTGAACCTGAAAATAGGTCGTGAACAAGATCAGCGAGCTGCCAAGGATCGACCAGCGGTCCCACGGGTGCGGGGAATACCAATGCCAGAAGGCGTAAAAGAGCAGCACACCAAGTGTAAAATAGATGTAGAACCAAAGGAACGGAGGCGACCAGAAAACGGAAACGCCAATGATCGGCGCCGCGTCCGCTGCAGGGAGGGGAAATCCGACCAAAGCGCCTAGCTGGTCGCCGCCGAGAAACCACACGGCCACCATGACCGCACTCCAGACGGCGGCCGAGGTGAAAAAGAGCTTCGGCTGCGGAAAAAACGATACGAACACTGTGGCGAAATCCTCGGTCGGCGCAAATCAGCGGCGTTGGTCAGCGGGCATAAAGTCACACATTAGTGGGAAAGAAAATGCCCGTGCCCGATGCCCGCAACCGAGCAAGACCATAATCATGGCGATTTTGGCGCAGCCGACCAGGCGATCGCGCCGGAAGCGAGCAGGACGGCGGCAGCCACGATCGAGGCAAGGAAAAAGTTGCCCGAGGCCTGCGCAAGCAGACCGGCGACGATCGGGCCGATGATCTGGCCGAGGCCGAAGGCGGCCGTCATCACCGCCAGCATCCGGCGTGGTGCTTGCGGAGCAAGCTGCCTGCCGGCCTGCAGGCCAAGCGCGGTGATGGCGATGAAGGTGCCGCCGATAAGAAGGCCGCCGAGTAGCGGCCCGGTGCGCCCGCCCATGGCGACGCTGGCGCTGACGCCGACCACCTCGATCAGGCACCCCAGCGCGTAGGTGGCATAGAGCCCGATCCTGGCCGTAAGCTTCTGCCACAGCCAGACCGATGGGAAACCGGCAAGGCCGGTGACCATCCAGACCACAGCCTCGAAGACGCGGCCGCCGCCGCCCTGGCGGACGATGGCGACCAGGAACGTTGCCGTGACGATATAGCCGAAGCCGAACAGGCCGTATGCGACGATGATCTTCACCAGCGACCGGTCTTTCGGCAGTGCCGGCTCGCTCCCGGTGGTGCTGTTCGCGGCCGAGGTGCCGCCGGCCAGCAAGGCGACGGCGGCAAAGCCGCAGGCCGAAATCACCGCCGACCACAGCCAGCCCGCCGCCCAGCCGGCATGTTCGGTGACGAGGAGCGCCAACAGCGCCGAGGACGCCGCGATGCCGAGGCCGACACCGCCGAAATACAACGCCTGCAGGTCGTTTCGCCCGGCCGCGGGGAGATGACCGAAAACGATGCTGGTCATGAAGACCAGGACAAAGGCGCTTGCAACGCCGGCAAGAAAGCGGATGGCGAGAAACGCGGCCATCGTGCCGCTCAGGCCCATCAGGCCGGCGAGGATCGCGGTGGCGGCAAGGCCGGCCAGCATCACCTGGCGCTCGCGGCCTTGCGCCCAGCCGCCGGTGGCGGCAAGCGCGCCGACGAGGTAGCCGAGATAATTGGCCGATGCGATCCAGCCGGCATCGGCCGGCGACAGGCCGAGCTCTTCCATCATGCCAGGCAGGATCGGCGTGTAGACGAAGCGGCCGATGCCCATGGCGACGGCCAGGGCAATCATGCCGGCGATTGCAAGGCGCAAGGGCGAAGCGATGTTCATTGCAGTGCACCATAAGTGCGCCTGCCGGTGAGACAATCCGCCTTTTGTTGGGCCAGAAGGGTTGCGCAGCCGCGTCGGCGGTTGGCTCGCCCGAGGTGCTTCTTCAGGAGACTCAACCGCAGCAGGTTCTTGTCGAGGCCGTCTCGAAGCGGGTACGACGCGCAGTCAGCCTGAACGGCATGTCGGCGAGTTCGCGCTCCGACATGGTGTCGAGGAGCGGATGCGCCAGCGGATCGGTCATCCAATTGATGGCCTTGCTGTCATGCCGGTGTGGCTGCATCCCGATCGGGGAAAAGGCGCCGAGCCATGATAAAATCTTCATCGGATTTGCCTCCTCACTTTGAGTAACCCACTTAAAATCCGCCGTTCGGCAGTGTCTGGCAATTGAGATTTCCGCCGCTCCAGTTTAGAAAAACTGTATGGCTATGCTGAACCGTGTTCATCTCAACGGCTTGCGCGCCGTCGAGGCCGTCGCCCGCCTGGGCTCGCTCGCGGCGGCGGCCGGCGAGCTCAACGTCTCGGTCAGCGCCGTCAGCCAGCAGATCAACCGGACCGAAAAGCAGCTCGGCCGGGCGCTGTTCGACCGAACGCCGGCTGGCCTGGTGGCGACCGAATTCGGCGCCACCTTCACAACGCGGCTTGGCGCGGGCTTCCGCGAACTCGCACAGGCGGTGGCGCTTGCCGATGAAAGCTCGGAGTGCACGCTGGTGGTTTCGGTGGCGCCAGCTTTCGCCTCGAAATGGCTGCTGCCGCGGCTGTCGCGGCATTTTGCCCGCCATCCGAACGTGCTCCTGCGCATCGATGCCTCGGTGCGGCTTGCCGATCTCGATCGTTCGGACATCGACGTCGCCATCCGGCTCGGCGACGGCAAATGGCCGGGCGGGCGGGCCGAATTGCTGCTGGCGCAGGAGGTGTTTCCGGTCTGTGCACCGGTGATCGCCAGCAAGCTGAAATCGATCGAGGACCTTGCTTTGACCTGTGCGATCACGGACGAAAGATCGATGATCAGTTGGGAGAGCTGGTTCGAAGCGGCCGGGGTGAAGCCGGTCACCTTCATGAAGGGCGCGCGCTTCACAGATCCGATGCTGTGCCTGGAATCGGCGATTGCCGGCCACGGCGTTATGCTCGGCTGGCAGTTGCTGGCCGCCGACGCGCTGGCCGACGGCCGTCTCGTTGCGCCTTTCGGCGTACGCGCCCAGAGCGGGCTCGGCTATTGGCTGGTGACCTCGGCCAGCAAGAACGAAAGCCGTAAGGTCAGGGATTTCAAGATCTGGATCCGCGAAGAGATCGAGGCGACGATGGCGCAGTTCAGGTCGCTCGAGAGGGCCAGCTAGGGCTGCCGGCACATCACGGTGGAAAGGTCGTTAGCGCCGGTCTATGTAAGAAACAGTCCCCAATCACGGCAGGCAGGATCATGACCACACATTCGCGCGGCGTTTCCGCAAGCATCGACCCGGTGAAGCTCGACAGGCTGGCGGAGGTCGCCGTCAAGGTCGGGCTGCAATTGCAGCCGGGGCAGGATCTGGTGCTGACCTCGTCTATTGCCGCGCTGCCTTTGACGCGGCGGATCGTCGAGCACGCCTACAAGGCAGGCGCGGGCCTGGTGACGCCGATCTTCAACGACGATGAGATCACGCTCGCGCGCTTCCGCTACGGCGCCGACGCCGGCTTCGACCGCGCCGCCGGCTGGCTCTATGAAGGCATGGCAAAAGCCTTCGCCAACAATGCGGCGAGGCTTGCCGTGCGCGGCGAGGATCCGTCGCTGCTTTCGGCGCAGGACCCGGCAAAGGTGGCGCGTGCCAACAAGGCGAATTCGATGGCCTACCAGCCGGCGCTGGAGAAGATCACCGGCTTCGACATCAACTGGAACATCGTCGCCTATCCCGATCAGGCCTGGGCCAAGCAGGTATTCCCGGACGACGCCGACGACGTCGCCGTGGCCAAGCTCGCCGACGCCATCTTTGCCGCCTCGCGGGTGGACGTCGAAGACCCGATCGGCAACTGGACGGCGCACAATGCGGCGTTGAAGAGCCGCACCGAATGGCTGAACGGCCACAATTTCCACGCACTGCATTTCACCGGTCCCGGCACCGACCTGACCGTCGGGCTGGCCGACGGCCACGAGTGGATGGGCGGCGCCTCGACCGCCAAGAACGGCATCACCTGCAACCCCAACATCCCGACCGAAGAGGTTTTCACCACACCGCATGCAAGGCGCGTCGAAGGCCATGTCACCAGCACCAAGCCGCTGTCCTATCAGGGTACCCTGATCGACGGCATTGCGGTGCGTTTCGAGGCGGGCCGCATTGTCGAGGCCAAGGCCACGAAAGGCGAGGATGTGCTGCAAAAGGTGCTCGATACCGACGAAGGCTCGCGCCGTCTCGGCGAGGTGGCGCTGGTGCCGCATTCCTCGCCGATCGCCAAGAGTGGGCTGCTGTTTTTCAACACGCTGTTCGACGAGAACGCCGCCTGCCACATCGCGCTCGGCCAGTGCTATTCGAAGTGCTTCGTCGACGGCGCCTCGCTCGGCCAGGACGAGATCGCGGCGCGCGGCGGCAACAAGAGTTTCATCCACATCGACTGGATGATCGGCTCGGACAAGATCGACATAGACGGCGTCCATAAGGACGGCAGCCGCGTGCCGGTGATGCGCAAGGGCGAGTGGGTTTAGGCCCGGGATCTCTAAGCGAAGACCAGCAAGCAGCGGCGCCTGCTGGCCCATGCGGAGTTGGCAATGGAGCTCGCGGTCAAGCGCATCTATGAGCAGCCGGCGCCCGATGACGGGCAGCGGGTGCTCGTCGACCGTATATGGCCTCGCGGCGTCCGCAAAGAGGACGCGGCGCTGACGGTCTGGCTGAAGGACATCGCGCCGAGCAATGGGTTGCGCAAATGGTTCGGTCATGAGTCGGCGCGCTGGGCGGAATTCCAGCGGCGATACCGCGATGAGCTCGACCGGAACGGCGAGGCGGTGGCGGAACTACGTGCCTTGCTCCGTGAAGGCAAGGTGACGCTGCTCTACGGCGCCCATGACGAGGCGTACAACAATGCGGTGGCACTGGCGAGCTATTTACGTGGGGCGGACTGAAGCGCGAGCCTGCGTCCTGTGACTTTGGAGAGTGGCGAAAGCCGTAGCGACGGCCAGAGGGGTGCTTCCCTCCGACCTCTCAAGACCTGGGTTCCTCGCCCCCGCGAAGCGGGGGAGAGGTGGGGGGGCAGCGGCCGGCGCGCTGGGAGGTTTAAAAAAATCCCGACCCCCGCCACGAGGGCTTGGGGGGGTTTGGGGGGGGTGGTGTTCAAAAAA